>NZ_JBBHKS010000024.1:0-268421 GCF_037389975.1 Stygiolobus sp. CP859M
TTAGTTTGTTGAACGGCCCATCACACATGTTATTGGACGTGTTTACTGAAAGAGGAATATACGTAAAGAGGAACGGGAAGTGGAAAAGATTTGCATTAGCCCACTTCTCTTACGACAACCCGGCAGTAAACGGTGTAGCTGTTCTCATGGGATACTAATGCTGTTTGCAGCAACACAACTACATAACTACCATTATTACAACTATTATTTCTAGCGAGATAATATACGAAAAGAGATAGAAATAGATTTTTAAAGTAAGTTCTCTATATCTTTTATCGTGGTTTGCAGAGAGTGGAAGTTAAGGTTTCAGCTGAAGAAGGCTAAGAGCTATGAGGAATTCATAGAATTCGCTACTGATGAATTCAATGATAAATTGCTCATGCTGATTTTAGAGAAATAGGAGTTGTTGCAAGAGACCCTTTCAAATACTCCAGGGAGAAGTTGGGAAAAGATATATACGGAAATACTATGTTTTCCATAGAAGTAAGTGGGGATATAAGGATACTTTATAGCGTTGATCCAAAAAATTGCATAGTTTTCATTTGGGAGATTGGGTCTCATAAGAAGGTTTACGGGCATTAGCCTTTTCCTTAGCCCTCTTTAATAAATCCTCCTTAAATTTCCTAAAATCTTCCTTATTCTCGATTTCTAGAAACCTATTACCGTACTTGTCCTCAACAATTCTCATATGTATAAACTTCTCAAAGAGGTTATTAAAACAATTTGCCAATAGAGTTTCTTCTTATCCAATTTTAAAAAATTGTTAAGTAAGCAGATAGTGTCGTCATTAAGCTACAAATTCTGGGATTAACCTTCTCTCCCATAAGACTAGGGCTATGGAGTACATCATGCTATGAATGCTCCTATTTACTGCCTTCGTTGCTCTCTTGAATCTAATTAGCCTATCCCTTAATGAGAAAGGACTAGACGGGTTAACTAGCTAGACAACCGTGTGGTCTTTCAACCAGAAGTACAAGTTATAATCATCGCTCACCCATCTACCCTCTTCAGGCAAATACTTTTTGACCTCACGGAAAGTTCTCTCATCCCTATCCCCTAAAACGAGCTAAACTCCCAGCTTCGTGTACACGTAACAAGTGAAAACCCACTTGTAAAAAGCCCTAGTATTCTTGTACAAGTAAGTCCACATCTCATCAACAACCTTAGCAACAACCTTACCCTTGACCAACTCCTTAGCCCTACCCCACAACTCCACTAACTTCTCATACTTCTTCCTACCATAACGCTTAACCCAAGTGAAAACAGTACCAAGAGGTACGTTAAGGCTAGAAATAGCCCTCATACTCATACCATTAGCATACATTCTCAAAGCCTCCTCCCTCAACTTCCTAGAATGATGATGATAACTAGCATCACCCAAGAAGTACTTACCACAATCCCTACACAAATACTTCTGCCTACCCAAAGGCCTACCACACTTAACAACGTGATGACTACCACAAGAGGGACAAGAAACGTCTTGCCTAAATACAGGCTTCCTACCCATAAGTAATACTCGTTATACAAATATAAATAACTTAACGACGACACTATCAGTGTGGTCAACAATTTTGTTAATTTAATATAATTTTATTCAACAATCTTCTCTTGTTCTGTAAGAACTTGTTTTCGCGTAATACTATTTAAGGGTGAGCACGGGGTTTTATCTTGGTGAGCACACGGGAATCAAGTGGAAAGTTCCCGTGCTCACCCAAATTATATTTTGAGTATATTAATGTTAAGCCAAGGTTTTACACTAGAGAGCAAGTAGCCCGAGCGTTGGCAGAATACTTGTGTGGTTTGTCCTCTTGGAGGGTTAGTTTACCGCATTCTACACTCTTGTACTATTTTAAGAGGTTGAGTTATGTTAGGTATGTTTCTTTGAGTGGGGTTTACACTGTTGATGAGACTAAGGTTTTGAGTGTTAAGGGGGAGTATTACTTGTGTTAGGACTGTTAAGACTAGGGCTGTGCCTTTCTTCATGGTGAGGAGTGCTAGGAGTGGTGTTCATGTGTTAGTAATTCTCACTGCAATGAGGGGCATGGAGGAGTTAGCTAGTAAGCAAGAGGGTGGACGAGGTAGTATACTTGCACGATGGTGCTTCAATATACAACGCTTTCACTTGGCTTAACGTGAATCACAAGAGGGTAACGTTCGGAAAAAGGGACTATGCGGAACAAGGTTTTAGGAGTGTCAAACATAGGCTTTCACCAATGGACAAACACTTCCCTTGGAACTCTAACGCAAAGACGATCGAGAGATGGTTCGCAACCTATTTCCTTATCTATAACATCCTTTACTGCCCGGTGTATTTGTTAGATAAGGGGGTGATAATAAATGTAAATATTTCAAATGAGTGAAAATGTTGTCCACACTCACAGCTGCTTAGACAAAATTCAATTTTTCGCACAAATGAGGGATCTTTGCCGTCTTCTTTCAACTCTACACAAATCACGGCAAAAATTGATGGGTTGCCAATGCTTATAAACGCGAATTGGCAACCATAATACGGTTGGCGTTCTTGGGCGAAAAACAACGTCGTTATAAATTCGGCGACTATATTTTACGCGAAAGAAAAGGTCGGTATTACGTTTACAAGATAGAGTGTGAGGACGGTAACCCAAGGGAACGTTACGTAGGTCCTTTAGCTGACGTAGTTGAATCGTATCTAAAAATGAAAGAAAATAGCATTGGGGGTATTAGGGGGTATCCCCCTAATGAGGGCTCGGGCCGGGACTTGAACCCGGGACCTACGGGTCCACAGCCCGTCGCTCTAACCAGGCTGAGCTACCCGAGCCACTTTGTGTCCCAGCCAATTAGAGTTTAACGAGTTGTAGAATTTAAACTTAAAGCTGAATAACATTCAACAAACTACGCTACAATAAGGAGAACCAATTTTCCAACGGTATGCGGAAAGACGCTTAAAGACTCAATTACTTCTCCCCTTTCTTTTCATGTATTCCTCTTTTATCTTGTCTAACAAAATTCTTGCTATTACGCTCTTGTAATCCTTACCTAGCTTCTCGATCTTGTCGTCACTTATAACGATGACTTCATTGAACTCCGACGAGAAAGCTATATCTTTTCTCCTAGCGTTATTCGCGACGATCATATCAAACTTGTGCCTTTCTTTCTTTAACTTAGCTTTCTCTATTAATTCTTCATCATCCTTAGCAGTTTCGGCAGCAAAACCCACTAAGAACATGTCGTATTTCCTAATCGTTGAAGAGATCTTAGGAGTTTTTTCCAATTTGACCTCTGGAACTACAGTATGGCTATCGATTTTGCTTTCTGCAGTGATCACTGGTCTGAAGTCCGCAGGGGCTCCTGCAAGGATTACAATATCGTAACCCTCCTTGACTAACTTTTCCACCTCGTCCGCCATCTCCGCGGTTGTAGTTACTGGTACAGTCCTAGTATATGGTTTATGATGTGTAGATAAGGGTCCATGAACCAGCACTACGTCAGCTCCCCTGAAGTAAGCCTCGTTAGCTATATCAACTCCCATAGTCCCGCTACTGGGGTTTGAGATAAACCTCACCGGGTCTATGAACTCTCTGGTCGGTCCAGCGGTAACTACAATTCTGAAACCAGTCAAGTCTTTACCCCTAAGCATATAAGTGACTATATACTGAGTTAGGTAATCCACTTCCGGATAGTGTGCTAAGTCCTTGATTATCATGGGTTCTATTATCTCTGCACCGACTGATCTTAACTTTTGCAAATTGTCCCTTAACTGAGGGGAATGATACATTGGTAAGTGCATTGCTGGGACCATTACTACCTTCTTCTTCATTCCTATGAAGTTCAGAGCCGTAAGTGTTACCGGAGTGTCCCCTATCCCGTTGGCAATTTTTGAGATTGTGTTAGCAGTTGCAGGGGCTATGATAAATACGTCGTAGTCCTCAGCCAACTCTACGTGTTCTAGTTCGCCACCTATTTGCGTTATAACATCATTACCGGTAGCCCAATGGAACATAGTAGGTGAGATGAGTTTACTTGCATCTTCGCTCATTATCACCTTTACTTCGGCTCCCCTTCTCATTAAGCTCCTAGCCAGATCTAGGGACTTATAAATGGATACACTTCCAGTAACGCCGAGCAAGAGCCTCTTACCTTTAAGCTCTTCCGAGATCTCTCCGATGATCCTCTTGGATGGGTGTATCATTAAGTGTCAGACATAAATTTAAACTACGGATAAAAACCTTATATTATGGAGTTCGCCGAAACGAAGAAATACGGAGCTTTCATAGTCAGATTGGCAAGGATTACTGATATAGACCAGATTGTAAAGATTAACAGACTTACCCTCCCAGAAAATTACCCATACTACTTCTTCGTAGAACATTTAAAGGAATATGGGGGTGCGTTTTATGTAGCTGACATAGACGGAGAAGTAGTAGGATATATCATGCCCAGAATAGAGTGGGGGTTCAGTAACGTTAAACAGATACCTACGTTAGTCAAGAAGGGTCACGTAGTTTCAATAGCGGTATTGGAAAAATTCAGGAAAATGGGAATCGGTACGGCGCTTTTACAGAACTCCATTAAAGCTATGAAGGAAGTATATGAGGCTGAAGAGGTCTATTTAGAAGTGAGAGTGTCAAACGCGCCAGCAATATCGCTTTATAAAAAACTAGGGTTTTCCGAAGTAAAGGTGTTAAAGCACTACTATGCAGATGGAGAAGACGCTTATTTAATGGCTCGCCCTCTCTAGCTCTACTGAATTATTAGACGAGTCGAAAATTAAATAGTAGCCATCTTCCAGACTACCTGCTGAATATACTCTTGTTTTTCCTACACTATACTCCTTCTGAGATCGTAAATGACCGTGAATAAGTAGTTCTGGGGACTCTGAGAGTATTTTCCCTAGAATCAGCTGTGAACCGTAAGATGTCCTAGGCTGGAAGTGGGTTATAACAATCTCAGTAGAGAAGTCTACAGATAAATTCCCAAAGGTTGTGGTAATCAGCTTGTTTCTCTGCCTTAAGTGCTTTTGAGTTGTTATGTTATCCATTTCACCAAGTATTCCGTAATAGTTAGATATGTACTGAGGGCATTCTACATCTCCTAAGCCTACTATGTAGTCTACACTTAACGAATTAAGGAACTCTATCACATCCCCTTTGCACGGAGTTAAAGTAATTAACGCCGTTTTTGTCATACCAATCACCTAGTTTGAAGAGAGCGATCCCCACAGCCACTATATCTGCTGTAGAGCCCGGGTTATATCCATTTTTTAAAAGGAACCTATCTAGTTCATTTATTAATTTTGGATTTTCTAAAGCCTCACATGACATTTTAGAAACTGTTATAGCCGTCCTTCCCCCGTGTTTTCTCCATATCAGCCCGTCAGGGACTTGACATAGGACTGATAGAAAACCTTCGAGTACACCCTTTTCCATTCCCAGTTTTTCGATCTTATCGACTACTAACCTAGAGAACTTATAATCTTCAAGCATATTTTTGACAGCACTATCTGAGGATGAGTGCAATAAGACTTCGTAAAGGGGAAGTTTTCCTATAGTTCTATAGTCGAAACCGCTGTCTATCTCGCCCAAGTAACTTAATCCTAATATTTGTAACGACTTTGAGAAATAAATAGAGTCGTTCTCGTCTAAACTCCTGATGGTTACCGAGGCTTTTTTTAGCGTGTCGTCTAGGGATCTGGAAATAGAGGAATAAGCTATAGGGATCATTTGGATAAACGTGCCTAGAATAGCGAAATTTATTCCCAATTCCACACTTTTTAGTACAGCCTTGTATAAAGAGTCAAACAAAGGTTTCTCTTTCCTAAGTCCCCTCTTACACAATTCTTTATAATACTCCTTAGATACTAGTGCGGAGAGTACCAAGTCCTTAAAGCTTACGGATTTAATGTCCCTCCGTCTCGACGCGTTACCAGGTTTATCATAAAATGCCTCTTCTACAGTAGACGAAGAAAGGATGAAAGAGATCGAGTTACAAAATTCTTCTAATGTACCCAGGTGCATCTCTATCACCTACAACTATAATGGGTTTTTCACATTCAACTAGCATCCCATTAGCTTCAATTTTCCTCGATTTAAAGAGGAGTGTGGAGTATATCCCCTCATAAGACACTAAAATTTCGGGCTTCAGTCCCACTTTTCCTGAGACCACGTTGACGTTGTGTAAAATAACTTTAGATGGGTAAAATAGTGCATCACAGCTACCGTTTTCTATCTCAGCCGTTATAGTTATCTCTCCCTTCCTCTTGCATACTTCCTTACACGGTCTCTGCGGTCTCGGATCCACGAAGAGAATAGAGAACTTTATTCCTTTTATCACACCCCGAGTCCTTTTATCATATAATTGCTTAGAATAGTCTAAAGTTAGCCCGTAATTACGTGAGGTCTCAACAATCCAATCTTTATCTTCTTCAAAGCCGTCAAAGTTATTCATAACATGTAGAGTGTCTTCACAACCGTATATTACTATATCGAGGTCTGAGTTTTCATGGTTAATCCCCGCTAACAAGCTCCCCGTTATTCCTATTTGTCTGACTCCTAAGGCTGTATAAAGTTCGAGAAATGAGATTTCGTGTTCAGAACCAGACGCGTGCTTAATTAATTCTAACGCTTTTTCTTCTGGTTTTAAATGCTTTGAAACACTGGAAAGTCTTAATATAGGGAAAGTTACATCACAGCATGGTTCCATGAGGAACTCTTGATTTAGTCTAAGCATGTTATTTACACCGTAATATTTTAGCACTCTTTCGTACCCTTTCCATAATCCTTCCCCTGTATAGACATACTTTAACATGGCGTAGATGTAACCGTAAGGGTTTATATTAGAGAATACTAAGTATATGTTTCTGTCCTTGTCCACTATAATGTCTTTATCAAGGAAATAATCTCTTCCCATCCTTTCAACCTCACGTAGTCTATCGGCGTGCCGACACTTTCGAGGAAGTTAACGTAATTCCTGAATATACCTCCGAATAAAGCGTTAGCAATATAAGCTGAACCTACCGACGACTCCTTAAATTTGAAGTTATGCTTAATACCGAAAGGTACTTCCCACTTTTTATTACCGGATATTATGATCGGTATTTTATACTGAGCCGAATACCACTCCGAGAGTATTTGTAAGAGTTTTAATCCCCTAGCCCAATTTCCTCGCGTATATATAGTGTCTTTATTTATCTTCGAGTATTTGCATAACAAGTAAGCCACTTCACCGTCCAAGAAACCAGCCGAGTTAACTCCGGGCATTATACTTCCCCCTAACCCGTCTACAACTTTCCCGTCAATTACTACTAGAAATGACGAAAAAGAAGAACCCACTTCAACCAAGACGAAACTATCATACATGGTTCTGTAGAAGAAAGCGGAAGCTACTTTATCAGCCGTACCCATGTCGATGAGGTTTATTTTCTTGTTCTCATCTACGCTTTTTAATTCTATGACCCCGGGTACGGTAAAGGCGTTATGTAATAACTTAGCTGAGATTATAAAATTTCGTAAAGGACCATCAATGTCAGGGTCTTTTAGGGTCATGAGGAAAATGTCTCTATTAGTGATTTCTGAAATCCTTTTAAATGGCAACCCATGTCCTGAAGGCAGTGCTACTCCATTAGGTCTAAGGTCGGATATAGCTTTGACCAGAGTACTTGATGCTTTACTGACAAGCTCTGTAGGAACGGAGAAAAACTTTATTATCCTTCCCATTTCGTCGACAAAAGCAAATTCATATGTCCTACTACCGGGATCTACTCCCGCAAAAATCATTCCGTAACCCTTACAACCGTACCATCCCTCTTGACTTTTAAACTTAACGAATAACTTTCATTTAACATCCTAGCTAAAGATTCAATTATATTCTCGAAATATATAGCAGCTTTCTCATTTTTAAAGGAGTAAGTAAAGGTGTTTCCGTTATTAGATGGTATTGGTAGGGGTTTCCCATCCATGAAGTCCAACAGTAAATTTAGAATGCTAAACATGTTGTTTAAAACAGTGCTTTTTGACACGCTTCTTGCCATTAAATAAGACCCCAAATAAGTTGCAAGAGTTTCAGATGGTATCTCGAGATTAATACGTAAGACTTCGGCTTGTTTTAATAGTTTATAAAGTTCTAACTCAGTTAAAAAAAGGGATAAATTTACTCCAAGAGATAATAACCTATTATAAACCATTATTGCCTCATTTGTAGCATCATAAATGGTCTTACCGCTTGCATCACAGTAGGACTTAATTATCGAATATGCCTCATCTGACATAAAACACGGTTTTCTTCCCATGCGTATACAAATGTATATTCCTTAATATAAATTTTATGATAATAGTTAGGGAACATCTAAATAATTATAGAAAATTTTATGGTCTGTTCTAAAAATTGTTGATCTTCTACTTTAAATCCTATACGTGTGAGGAAATTCCTCAGGATTTCACCAATTCTTTCCGTAAGGTCTTTAGTTGACCCTTGTATCGCAACTATTACGTAGAATTTATTTTGATTAGGATATGCTTGATCTTTATTAACCATTATTAATGGAGAGATGTCCATTAGTATGGGGGTTTTATCAAGCAAATTTTGGATATCGGTCTCAGTTATTATATCCTTTTCTGTAATAAGATCTTTAATACTATCTGCATATTGCAACGTAACGTTTTCATACCATAAGAAAATTTCATTAATGATCGTTTTATCTAACTTACTGAAAACTGAAAGCGGAACACGTAAAAATCCTTGTCTATTTAATTTAGTTAAATAAGCAAGTAATATATAATTCGCTGGATACTCTACAATATCTATATTGCGGGTGACCTTCAAAGAGTATGTCGTTTGCTTAACAACATTGCTGAGGTAAAGGGCACGTATATCTTCTTCCTTTCTGTTTTTACCGTCAAGTGAAGTGTATTTCAAATTTAGTTGTAAACGTATGAGTTGTTCCATCTCATCTAAGGAATGTACGGCATCTTCATAAATTGGTATGAGTTTCTTGTTATCATCTTTCTTGGGCTTATTATTTTTCTTCGCCACGTTATCATGAATTAACGGTTTTTAGTATTAAAATATTTTCGTTAACTGCTTATATTTTTCAACAGATTGAATAATGACTTTAATATATTATTATAAGTGTTTCGTTTGTTATACCAAGTGTTGGGCTATTAGTATTTTTGTTTTGATAAGTAGATAAATAGTTTTCAGTGGCTGCCCACAGAAAATGTCACTACTCCATTCGGCTCTTTGTCATCATAAATAGCGGGGAAGGTAGCGGCGCCAGGATTTGAACCTGGGATCTCGGGGTGTCTCAGGTTGAGACCCTATGAGCCCCGCGGGATACCTGGCTACCCTACGCCGCTACTATTTCCCCGCTAATATCTCTTTCATGGGCTATGTAATTAAAGCTTTCTATGAAGTAATACGGTGAAAACTACAAAAAAGTTGAAATAACGCCGGGGGCGGGATTTGAACCCGCGTGCCTCAGAGAGGCAGTAGGTCGCGCGCCTCTGAACGCTGGAAATGGTCTCGAGCCTACCCCCTTGGTCCGCTCGGGCACCCCGGCATTTATTACTTTTTGTGTGTGAACTTAAAAGTTGTACGGTAGGGTAAAAAATCGTAATCCGTATCTAGAAAATGAAACGGAGATAGGAAAGTTAACCTAATTCACGCTGGAACTGCTATAGGCTCTTTTTCCGTAGATATCCTTTTTTCACTCTCAAGCTTAACCCTAATGTGCTTAGGTATGCTGAAGATCATCTCGTGAGTCTCACCGTCATAGAACTTCAGTTCGCCAATAATCGTCTCTTTTATCAGCTTGTCAACTTGTTCGGCAGTGAGCGAAGAAGGACTACGATAATCTGAAGCATATACGAAACCCCATAGACTGTCAAAGCCCGGTATATATGCTATGGACGCACTGACGTACTTAAACACGTTTCTTAATGTGTTATAAATAGCTGAGAACGTGTCCAAACTAAATGAAGGAGAAGTAGCTTGAGTCACTAAACCTCCGTTTTCCTTTAGAATTCCCTTCACTTGTTTGTAAAACTCCACAGTGTAAAGGAGCTGAGAAGGAGAATCTTTAATTGGATCCGTAAGGTCTAAAATCACAGCGTCAAACTTCTGATTTGTCTCCTTTACAAATTTGTAACCATCCCCTATAATCAGTTTGGTCTTTGGATTGTCAAAACTACCTTGATGCCATTCGTGGAGGTACTTTTTGGCGAAGTCTATAACTACAGGGTCAATATCCACCATCACAGCACTATTTACACTTTTGTGCTTCAAAACTTCTCTAAGTGTAGCCCCTTCTCCTCCGCCTAATATTAGCACATCTTTAGGATTATCTAGAGTTATTAAAAGAGGGTGAACTAAAGTCTCGTGGTAAATATATTCGTCTGAAACTGTAGACTGCACTTTACCATCAATTATCAGGCTTTTTCCAAACCTGAAAAGCTCTACTAGGAGAACCCTCTGGAACTCGCTCCTTTCCTCTGCTATAACCCTCTTTATTGCATGAGCGTGATACTCATAAGGAGTTTGCCATTCTATGTGCCAGTGCCATTCGTACATTATACTAATCTCACTCCGTTCACCTTCTTGTTTTGCCAACTATATCTTCTGATTTTCTTAGTCCTCCCGAACCCGCAGGCTGCACAGTAGCCTTTTCTAGCGTTAAAGGAATTTCTACCACATCTTCTGCATCTAACATGAGTAGCTCCTTTATTCATCTTACCGAATGAGGGTGTACCTTTCATTACCTTTCACAATCTGATTAACTAACTCGTTTATAACTTTATTTGCTTAGCTTTAAAAACTAGTAGCTCAACTAATTTTAGATACTCAATGTTTAAAGACAAAGATTTTGTCTATATTGACTACATAGCAAGAATAAAAGATACTGGAGAAATATTCGATACAACTATTGAAGAGGAAGCTAAAAAAGCTAACATATATGATAGTGAAAAAATTTACAAACCAAAACTCGTGATTCTGGGTGAAGGAGCTATAATAAAAGGTCTTGAGGACGCCCTATACCAAATGAGTGTAGGAGAAGAGAAAGAGATAGAAATACCGCCGGAGAAGGCTTACGGTGAGAGAGATCCAAATAAAGTAAAAACGATGTCTTTAGGAGAGTTAAGGAAACAAGGTATTAGACCATATCCTAACATGATGTTAAGGATGAGTAACGGAAGTATTGCCGTAGTAAAAAGTGTCACTGGAGGTAGAGTTGTCCTAGATTATAATCACCCACTAGCTGGAAGGACATTAATATACAAGGTAAAGGTCGTAAAAGTAGCGGAAACAGAACTAGATAAAGTAAAAGCACTTTTGGAAAGATACTTCGGTAGCTCTAACGTAGACAAGTTCGCTGTCGAGATAAGTAATGATAAGAAAGAAGTAAAGATAATTGTTCCCAAGGAACTTTACTTAGTGGAGGACTTGCAGTCAAGAATTTACGTTACCGCAAAGGATATAATAACCTACGTATTGCCTGACGCTAGTGTGTCATTCATGGAGACATTTAACAAATCTAACTTCAGCTAATTACACCAGTTTCCTTAGCAATTTTTTCAGCCGAATTCCAACTTAATCCTCTGTCTCCCAGAATAGTATATCTCTCTGGTCTTAAGCTATGAGCGATTGTTAATGCCTTTATAACACCCTCATCAGGGATTCCTATTTCTTTGGCTTTAGTAGGTAACCCTACTCTTTTCATAGCTCTTTTAATTTTTCTCCAGTTAATTCCATGAACGTAAGCCATTAGAATAGTCCCTATAGCAACCAACTCACCGTGGAGACCCTTTCCGGGGTATAACATCTCTATCGCATGGGCGAATAAATGCTCCGAACCACTTGCAGGTCTAGTACTACCTGCCATCCCCATAGCTACTCCGCTACTTATAAGCGCTTCAACGAGAACTCTAACACCAGCCCTTATATCCTTGTTAAGAAGTTTCGTGCAAGACAATGCATGCTTAGCTGAAAGTAAAGCTAGAGAGGCAGTATAATCACCGTAATACTCTCCGGTAATTTTGGAAGACAATTTCCAATCCCTGACTGCAATGAATTTACCAAGAGTATCACCTACTCCTGCGTTTATGAGCCTTCTAGGAGCTGATGAAAGTACTTGAATATCAGCTATGATACTCAAAGGTCCTTTTGCCTTAACTGATATGGGCTTTCCTAATCCTTTTATCGCAGCAAAAGGTGAAGTTATGCCATCGTGAGATGGAGCTGTAGGTATACTAATGAATTCTTTATCTATCCTAAATGCAACGTATTTAGCAACGTCTATTACACTACCTCCTCCAATACCTATTATAGTATTAGCCTTGAACTGTTTTGCAGATTCTCCTACTCTATTCACTTCCTCTATGTCCGCACTTTGGACTTCTATGACTTCATGCTTAAAATCTTCTATTGACTCAAGAAGTTTCGAGGCTATACTTCTCCTAACTATGGGACCAGTAACTATCAGAAAGGGATCAGATAGATTTAGAGAAGTTAGATATTCTCTAACATTTAAAAGAACGTCATTGCCTATATAAACTCTCTTCGGTAGATCAATCACATGTTCTCTACTTTCCACATTTGTACATAACAAGAATTTAAATATTAAAAGTTGCTATACATGAGCTTGTAAGTCTACTTCTTTAGAGTTGGTGAATAGTGTGAGTTCAGTTAGATTAAATATAATATCAGCAATATATGGAAATCTACCTAAAGAAGCTCAGATAACCAAAATCGAGTTTGAAGGACCAGAGATAGCAGTCTATGTAAAGAACCCTTCAGTGCTTGCCGATAAGGGTGAAATAGTAAAGAAAATAGCCAAAGATATAAAGAAAAGAATAGTTATCAAAGCTGATGAAAAAGCGAGAAAAGATAAGAAAGAAACAGAAGAAATTATAAAGAATTTGGTACCGAAAGAAGCTGAAATTGTGAACATAAAGTTTGATGACGAGTTAGGTGAAGTTTTAATCAAGGCTAAAAAGCCTGGTCTCGTAATAGGAAAAGGAGGAACACTTCAGAACAAAATCTTTTATGAAACTTATTGGAGACCTGTTATTGTTAGAGAGCCTCCAATAAAATCGAGGACTATAGACAGTATCCTTACTCATATATACAATGAAACCGAATACCACGCAAAAATCCTGAAAGTTTTCGGAGAGAGGATACATAGGGAATTACTATTTAAAGATAGGTCTGTTAGAGTCACTGCATTAGGCGGATTTTACGAGGTAGGTAGATCAGCAGTTTTAGTAGAGACCCCTGAAAGCAAAATCTTACTAGACGTAGGGCTTAACCCTAGTGTTACGGGAGGAGAGAAGTTCTTCCCCAGGCTCGACATCGACCAAGTAAGGCTGGAGGATATCGATGCCGTAGTGATAACTCACGCTCACTTAGATCATTGTGGAATGGTTCCTCTCTTATTTAAGTACGGCTATAATGGACCCGTATACACTACAGCACCTACGAGGGATATAATGGCTTTAATGCAGTTAGACGCATTAGACGTGGCTGAGAAGGAAGGTAGACCCGTACCATACACGGCTAAAGAAGTAAGGAAAGAACTACTCCACACGATAACTTTGGATTACGAGGAAGTGACAGACATCGCTCCAGACGTTAAACTGACGTTCTACAACGCTGGGCATATTATAGGATCAGCGATGGCTCATCTACACATAGGAGAAGGGACGCATAACATAGTTTACACTGGTGACTTCAAATATGCAAAGACTAAATTACTTGACAAAGCTAACGACGAGTTTTTAAGAGTAGACACAATGATAATGGAAACAACCTACGGTGCACAAGAGCAAGAAGGAAGGGAAGAAGCGGAAGAGAAGTTAATCAACATCATAAATGGCACGTTAAATAGGGGTGGTAGAGTGCTAATACCAGTTCTGGCGGTAGGTAGAGGACAAGAGATAATGCTGGTGCTTAATGAGGCGATGAAAAATAAGAAGATACCAGAGGTGCCCATATACGTCACTGGATTAGTTGACGAGATCACGGCAATACATAATGCATATCCTGAAATGTTAAGCAGAGAAGTAAGGGAGGCAATACTTTACAAAGATGAAAACCCGTTCACTTCTGAGTTCTTCCATAGGATAGAAGGATTCAGAGAAGATATTGCCCAAGGAGAACCGAGTATAATCTTAGCTACTTCTGGAATGCTAAACGGCGGTCCTGCAGTAGAGTTTTTCAAAACTATGGCATCAGACAGCAAGAACTCAATAATCTTCGTAAGTTATCAGGCTGAAGGAACCTTAGGTAGAAAGGTTAGGGAAGGAGTAAAAGAAATCCAGATTATAGATAGAGATGGAAGAGTAGAAAATATAAAGATAGAGATGGAAGTAAATCACGTTGAAGGATTTTCAGGGCACTCTGACAGAAGGCAACTCCTGCATTACTTACGTAACTTAAGTGCTAAGCCTAGGAATCTAGTACTAAACCACGGCGAACCTAATGCTATAGAATCTTTCAGAAGACAAGTTGATAGAGAGAAAGAAAAACTGGGGCTAAGAGGTACAAAGATATATACTCCACAGATCTTAGACAGCTTACGAGTGGCGTAGACTATCCTAATTGTTTTAAACTTTAATCGTCCAAGATATACGCTAGAATATGGTTCTTAGAAATGAAAAGGCTAATTTTGACTTTTCTTTATCATTACGTCTAATAAATTTCCTTAATACGTTGAGAATACAAAATAATGTACCCAGCGTGAGATATACAAATACCGGTTTCGCCCACTTTAGATCAGCCTATATGCTAAAGACGAGAGTTTTCAGCCATTATGACGTAACTGGAATAGCCCCTCCGCTTTTCTTTACGACTCTAGGCAATTATTACTACATGGAAGAATCGATTGGATACGCATGGTCTAATACACCTCTTTCTTATTCAACAACTGTCCAAATTAGTGAAAAGTTACTTTACGATATGGTATATAATGACGCAGATGAAGGATGGTTCCATAGAGATACTTTGCTCGATCCTTGTTTTAACTATGCAGATATTTCCGTATCTTTCAACTTTAATGAGATATATCTAGACGTAGTTATGATAAATGCAAGAATCGACTGGATTTCTACACCGAAAATTAGTAACGGAAATTTTTCTTTAAAAGGTAGGTTAACGGACGATAACTTCATTCCGAAGCAATTAATCATTTATAGGGACGAGCCAAAACCTGATCGTATCAATGATCACAGTTATTCCTTAGGAGAGCCAGTTGCTGGGGTAATACCTAAGCCCCACTATTATAAAAGCATTGAGACAATAAGACCTTATAAGTGGAGGATGGATTCAAGTATTATCGAAGTAGAGTTCCCGCTTAAATTTTTCACAAGGGGAGTATATACGATTCTACTTCACGCTGAGGATAAGAGAAAAATCCATTGGAGCCCATATACTAAGAGAAAGATAGGAGAGTGCGGGATTATGATGTATTCCTTTCTTGTAAAGTAGATATGGGCCCGCTGGGATTTGAACCCAGGATTTCCGCCGCTCTAACCCTAGGTCGTCAGGGCGGCGTCCTAACCAGGCTAGACGACGGGCCCATTATAAAAGTAAAAAGTACTCGCTTAAAAGATTAAGGCTTAAACTATTTTAGGAAAAAGTAGAAAAGGGAAAAGTAAAAGGCTTTACGTCTAATACATCCTAGATTTTACTCTTCTGACCTTAACGATTCCTTTCTCCACTGTTTTATTTCTGCTATTGCTTCTTTTCCTTCCATATATTTCATTCTTATTTTTCCTTTTTCGAATAAGGCGTTTATATACCTTATATCGCCGTCATCCCATCTATCATACTCTATAAGCCTACCTAAGTTGAACTTTTTGGATATGTTTCTTAGCATCCTGATCTCATAATCTCTTAAGGAATCGTCTCTCTGTGGTGTTATAAATGCAAAAAGCTTTCTCACATGGTTTTGATCGATTATGTCTTATTAAGTTTTAGGTTTATTTTCCTTGTAAGACTAAACTTTTACGGCGGACTTAAAGGAAAAAATAAAGAGTGCCAACAGTGATTGTATGCAATTTTCTTTTTTGAAATTATTTTGAATTATTTGGAAAAATACGTCACACTTAAATAGTCAGCGGGAGTTTTGATAACCGTGGCTTACTGGATAATCCCCGTACAAGAAGACTTTTGGGAGACAATTTTCTCAACAAACATTTATGGTTACAATAAGGAGAACATCAAACAGTACGTGAAGAAGGACGACGGGATAATATTTTACGTGAATAAATACTACGCAAAGAAATACGGGGGGAAATTTGTAGGGATTTATAAGGTTGTATCAGACTGGTTTGTGGATAACACTATATTGTTTCCTGAAGAAAAAATAAAAAATAAACCGATTTATATTTATAGAATAAAATTGGAAAAAATTATAGTAGGTGAGTGTGCATCTAAGGACATTATTGAAAAAGTACACTTTATCGAAGACAAATATCAGTTTTCCAAGTATCTCAGAAATGTTCCAGCTAACCTTAAGAGACCGGTACCTTTCATAGACGTTCAGCTAATAGAGCAATGCCTTAGGGAGTCAATATTCATATAACCGATATGAAGTACTTAATCGCGTTGATTAACTCCTTGACTAGTCTTTCGAGGATAAAGTTGTAGATGAAGAATATCAAGTACTTCAGTTTCATCAGTGTTAGAATGTTCCTCGCTATTTTAATGTGCCGTTGAATATACGTCCTTAATTTCTCTCCTACAGCTTCCAAATACATGTCTTTTAGAAAGTCCAAGAACCTCTTGATCACTAATCGTAACTCTTTGTCATTCTTACAATAACTTATCTCCTTGAGGTAACTCTCATAGGTTTTCCTAACAATAGTGTAGTCAATAACGTCCGTCATGTTATATATATTATTTGATAATATAATTTAAAACACAAGGTCGGAGCATTTACCTAGTTAACCGTATTCCCTATAAAGGATAGGATATTTTACCTTTTAGTAACATATTATTACCCATGGACTTAATAAAAAACAAAAAACTACTTATGCATGTAGGCCCTGTAGACATATACGAAGAAGTGCTTTACGCGGGTCTCAAAAATAACGTAGGCTTCACCTCCGAAGAATTTGTAAACGCATTTAGGGATTCTCTGAAAGGACTAAGGTACTTATTCCAGGTAGACGACACATACCAGCCTTTCATAATCCCTGGAGGTGGCACGTCTGCTATGGAAAGTGTTACGTCCTTTTTAACGAAAGGAGATAAAATACTAGTAGTATCAAACGGAGTTTTCGGAGACAGATGGATAAACATCTTTAAAAAGTACCCAGTAGAAGTAGATTACCTCAAAGCTGAAGCAGGAGATTACGTTTCAACAGACTCTGTAAAAGAGAAAGTAAAGCAAAAACATTACAAACTTGTTACGTTTACCCACGTGGAGACAAGTACTGGTGTAAGACATCCAATAAAGGACAGTGTTAAAGAGATCAAGGACTACGTAGATATAGTAGTAGTAGACGGCGTGTCAAGCGTAGGTGCAGAAGAAGTAAAAGCTAAGGATTGGGATGTTGACATCTATTTAACGGCTAGCCAGAAAGCGATAGGAGCTCCCCCAGGTTTAGGTCTTTTAGCGGTCTCGGAAAACGCCATGAAACACTTGAGAGAAGATAATATAGCTGGCTATTACCTTGACCTAAAGAATTGGCTACCAGTGATGAGGAGTATGGAAGAAGGTAAAGCGGCTTACTTCTCTACACTTCCAGTCCATACGGTTTTCATGCTTAATGAAGCACTTAAGTTAATACAAGATGAAGAAATAGAGAACAGAGTAAAAAGACACGAGAAAGTAGCAGGGACTATAAGGGCTGGTATTGAAGGAATGGGATTAGAAATAGTAGCAAAGAGACCAGACGCCTATAGTAACACAGTGACTGGAGTGATGTTAAGGAAAGCTAAAGCGCAAGACGTTCTCTCTGAGATCATAAAAGAGGGAGTAGAAATAGCCCCAGGTGTACATCCGTCATTACAAGGTAAATACGTTAGAATAGGTCACATGGGCTGGGTAACTCCTAACGATGCAATAATTACCATTTCTGCGTTAGAGAGAACCCTTAAAAGATTAGGAGAAGACGTCAGAGTAGGCGAAGGAGTGAAAGCAGCACAATCTTATTTAACATAGTCTGGATAGATTAACCATATTGACTTATATGAGGCAATTAAAAATATGAAGTTATTACATTAAAGATAAGCCCATACCAGACCATGTTTTAGCTAAAATTTTGTTAGCCGCCCATTACGCACCTTCTGTAGGTTTTTCTCAGCCTTGGAACTTCATAGTAGTAAAAGACCCAGAGATAAGAAAGAGAATCAAGGAGTTAGTAGAAGTTAAAAGAGAGAAATTTAGAAACTTATTACCTGAAGACAGAAAGAAGGTTTTTGATAAAATAAAGATTGAGGAAATACTGGATACTCCTATCAACTTAGCAGTAACATGTGATCCTACACGATTTGCTCCTTATGTCTTGGGCAGAATGACAATGCCTGAACTCTGTCAGTATAGCACTGTTCTAGCTATAGAAAATCTATGGCTTGCGGCTACAGTTGAAGGCATAGGTGTAGGATGGGTAGGCTTTTTCAAAAAGGAAGACGTAAAGAGGATTCTTTCGATCCCAGAACACGTTGACTTAGTAGCTTATTTAACGTTAGGTTACGTAGAAAGGTTCCCTGAGAGACCAGAACTTGGGAAAAAGGGTGGCTTAGTAGACTACCGTTAGAAGAACTAATTTACATAGATACCTTTGGCAAAAAACCTGATGAGAGTTTTATAAATGTCTTAAGAAATTCAAAATTTTAGTTCCGAGAGTAGACACCACAAGATACTCTACAAAAAACACGCTAAGTATATAAAAAAGCAATAAGAACGGTGTCGAAATTAAAAGTGAGAAAACCTTCTCGCCATAGATATCTTTAATTACATATAGCCCTATCCTAACGTCAATAATTGTTAAAAACAGAGAGAGTAAGCCGAAAATAATTTTATTCATTAAGGAAAAAATATATTTACTAAAAGATAAGGATTTTTATTTCGTTCTAGTTCGTAGATTTAGTAGTCTTTAAGAACGAAAGTATTCCTCCGGCTTTTAATATCTCAAGTGGCATCCCAGTTATTCCTTTTCCCTTTAGTATCGTATTACCATTTACTATTATTTCTCCAGTCTCTACATTGACCTTAACATAATCATCTTGATTTATCTTCTTAGTAGCGTCGGGAAGTATTATTGCAGGAAGGCCATTATTGATAGCATTTCTGAAGAATATTCTAGCAAAAGACTCAGCAATTACAGCCCTTACCCCGGCAGCCTTTAAAGCAATAGCAGCTTGTTCTCTAGAGGAGCCCATTCCAAAAACTTTCCCTGCTACTAGTATAACACCTTGAGATGCTTTCTTATAGAATTCAGGGTCTAAAGGCTCCATAGCATGTTGGGCTAGATATTGCGGATCAGTATACTTTAAGTGCCTTGCTGGAATAATAATGTCAGTGTCTATCTTATCTCCGAATTTTAGAACCTTTCCTTCTATAATCATGAGAATCGCCTTGGGTCAGTGATTTTACCCTCCACAGCAGTAGCTGCAGCTACTGCTGGTCCAGCTAGGTATACCTTTGACTCTGGACTTCCCATCCTACCTTTGAAGTTTCTTGAACTCGTTGACACCATCACCTCACCCGGTCCAGCAACTCCAAAGTGTCCTCCCAAACAAGGACCACATGTTCCGTAAGTCACGACACAGCCAGCCTGGACTAGAGTATCGATATAGCCTAATTCCATAGACTTCTTGAACAAATCATAAGAGGCAGGGATAGCTATACACCTTGTCTTAACCCTTCGTCCCTTCATTATCTTAGCCGCCATTTCAAAATCGCTCAGTCTACCGTTAGTGCATGAACCAATATACACCTGATCCACTTCTAATCCCTCTACTTCACCTACTGTCCTTACGTTGTCTACGCTGTGAGGAGCAGCAACTAACGGCTCTAACTTCGAAAGGTCTATCGTATACTCGTCCTTATACTTAGCCCCGCTATCAGGCTGAATGACCGGAGGCTCATAACCCCTCATAGTCTTAATATAGTTCACTGTCTCAGAATCTGGAACGAACATCAAAGCATCTGCATTCATTTCTATTCCCATGTTTGATACAGTTGCTCTAAAGTCCATCGGGAATGCTGAAGGCTCTCTTACAAACACCTCTATAGACATACCGTTGAAGTAGTCCGCCTTAAATTCTCCAAGTATCTTCAGTGCTACGTCTTTACCGTTTACCCATTTGTTAGGTTTACTTTCTAATGTAATCTTAAACGGTTCAGGAACCACTACCCATGTTTTTCCAGTAATTACCGCAGCAGCTACATCACTTGCACCTAACCCTTGTGCAAAAGCCCCTACAGCTCCAGAAGTTGTAGTGTGGCTGTCTGCTGCTACTATCACATAACCGGGGTTTGCATATTTCTCCAGCAATAGCTGATGTAATATACCAACGTTTATGTCATGAAAGTTCGGTATTGATAAGTTCTTTACAAAATGCCTTATTTGATCCTGGATTTCTGCACTTCTGACATCAGGGGGTGGAGCTAAGTGATCAAACGCTATTACTATCTTATTCTTATCGAAAACTTTCAACATGCCGGCTTTCTCCATGACCTCTATTACGTGGTATCCTGTTAGATCGTGAAACGCCGCTATATCCACTTTGATTTCTGTAACGTCACCAGGGGACACGTTTTTCCCAGCAGCTCTGCTCAAAATTTTTTCGGTTAATGTTTGGGACATCAGGTAGATAAGTTAGAAAGGGTAAAAATAAATATTTATACCGTTGATGGTTTCCGTTTCGAACTATATAGTGATCACTTTTTTCGAATTATTACTCTTTTTAGCTATCAGGTAAGATACTCCTATTCCGGCAAAATACAAAGCGGAAAGAATCGTGCCTATAGTAGTCTCTATGAGCCCACCTGTAGTACCCGGTGATATTATCCATGCTATTATGAAGGAAATCATAACACCCCATCTCCAGTTTTGTAACCACGTCTGAGGTTTCACTAAACCTAACTTTGTCATTCCAGCCATCACTAACGGTAACTCAAATGCCATACCAGTAGCGGTCATGAGTAGTAAAATCGTTGAGACTATCGACTTAAAGCTAAGTGTTGGGTCAATATTTAACGCTATATCATACCTGTAGACGAAGAGGAACATAAAGGGGATAATTATAAAATACGCAAATGCAGAACCTGCCGCAAAAAGGAGAACGGCAGGAACTATAGTCATCCTAATGAATTTTTTCTCGTGCTCGTATAAGCCTGGAGCTACAAAAGCCCAAAACTCCCTAGCAATAAACGGGGAGGCTGAAAATAAAGCTAGATAAGCCGCTACCGATAGTCCAGAAAAAATAGGATCCAAGGTATTTATAGTTATTGGTTTTAGCCCGACAGGTAATTCCCTATCTATAAAATCCCTAACAAAAACCACTGCTATACTATTATATAGTGAGGGATAAAGAATCGGAACTGTAAAAGAACCTATTTGTATGAATGCAATTCCAAACATAAAGTATAGTATGAAGAAAAAAGCCAAAATCATAACCACTCTTTTAATCCTAGTAAGTAATTCCTTAATATGCTCTAGTAAGGGTAATTCTTTGTCTTGAGTCTCTCTCTGATAACTCATTTATTAACGCCACCTTGTTGCTTTTTGAGCCTTTCAATTTCCTCTTCTAATTCCCTTATTCTTTCTTCCAAGATCTTTACTCTTATATCTTTAGCTGCGTCATTCAGAGTAGTTGACGTCTCCCTAAAAGCTCTAGAAGTTACTTGAGTAGTCTCTCTTACTATTTCGTCAGTAGAGTTAGTCACATCTTCTAATTCTCTCCTGAGTTCACTCACTAATTCACTCTGTTTTCTCTTGAGTTGGTTATACCCTCTAATAGCAGACTTTATAGCGGATAAGGAATTCTTATCACCTGAAAAAAGGAGGAGACCAACTAACACTAAAACCAAAAAATCATCTATTGAATTAATCATATCCCCCACCTTTAGGGGATTTAACTATTCTGTTGTTTTTGCTGCTTTTTGAGCTCCTCTAACTGTTTCTGTAGTTCTTCCATCTTTCTCTGTAGTTCTGCTTCTTTAGAAGACTGAAGCTGTTGGAAATTCTGGTTTTGAGCTTGTTGCATTTGCATTAACTCCATTTCAGCTTCCATCTTACCCTTCTTGAATTCGCCGGTTGCCCTACCCAAAGACCTAAAGATCTCAGGGATTTTAGTTGCACCAAAGAACACTATTATGGCGACAACGATTATTATTATCACGTCACTAGGAACTAACCCTACCATATTTTATCACATATAAATTCTTGTATTTCGTACTAATAAACTTTCACTTCGCTTAAAATAAATAACAAATGAAATTATGGTAAACTAAGCATATTTTAATTAGTTATTTAATAAATACTATTTCAGGGATTTAAGCATTATTCGCAAATATTATGCTTATTCGTAATTATACTTAATTTATTTAAGTAATGTAAAAATACATAACTAGATTTAATTACAGAATTATTTTAACTCTAGTTCTTTTCAGAAGAGACAGTTAGTTTCTAGAACTAAAGAGCATTCACATCACAAAATATTTCATTAAATTTATAATAACTTCTTGTCTGTTTTTGTGATATCTTTTACGCCCCATCGAAATAACCTAAATATATTCTCTCTAAATTAAGAGTAAAATTTTTAAATGGTTAAAAGACCTTTGCCTTAGGTGGTCAGATGGAAGAATCTTAGAGACGATAGATCTTGGGTATGCTTACGTTGAGGACAACTTCGTGATAAGACATGTTAACATGGAAATGCACGATAACGAACTAGTTGCTATAGTTGGCCCCTCTGGAATAGGAAAATCAACCTTGTTGCGAATTCTGGGAGGGTTCGTTCAACCAAAAGAGGGAGAAGTGAGATTACTAGGGAAGAGAGTTGTTCAACCTTCTCCTAAGATAGCACTTATCCATCAATCGATAGCTACATTCCCTTGGATGACAGCCCTTGATAATGTTAGGCTCGGGTTGAAGTATAGAAAACTCTCTAAAGAGGAGGAAATAAGGATTGCTAAAAAGATGCTTGAGTTAGTTGGACTATCAGGATTTGAGAACTTCTATCCTAAACAAATGAGCGGAGGAATGAGGCAAAGAATAGCCATAGCTAGAGCACTAGCTGCTGAACCTCTAGTCCTTCTTATGGACGAACCTTTCTCCCACTTAGATGAGTTGACAGCTGAGGGTCTTAGGCAAGAAGTTTACCAAATGTTGTTTAGCGAAGAGTCTCCGTTGAAGACGGTGGTATTAGTATCTCATAACTTATTCGAAGTTGTAGAACTGGCGGATAGAGTTTATGTCTTAAACGGTATACCTGCTACTGTAGTCGGCGATATAAAAATTAACTTACCAAGACCGAGAGATCAGCACGACCCCAAATTACAAGAATACGTAGATACTCTTTACAAGTTATTGAGCCCATCTCTCAAAAAGAAATTAACGGATGGAAAAGGTGAGACTATTTGACCGACTTTCTCTCCATACTTCCTACCCTTATTTTGGCTTCGTTGGTATCTATAGGAAGAGTATGGATAACTATTCTATTTTCCATAGTCACTGGGTGGTTTCTAGCATGGGCTTCTATTAAGAGCAAGGTTTTTGAAAACACTTACATTAGCTTAAGCGAAGTTTTTGAGTCAGTCCCGGTCTTTAGTTTCCTACCTATAGTATTTATCTTCTTTGTTTATGATATTGGCGGTAGCTTAGGTATAGAATTATCTGTACTCTTCTTAGTGTTCACAGCAACAGTATGGAATATCTGGATGGGGATTTATCAGGCTTTTAAGACAATTCCTCATGACTTAGTAGAAGTCACCGAAAACTATAAACTAGGTTTTTGGGGGAAGATGCTAAAACTTTACATTCCATATTCTGTTCCGCGGATAGCTTCTGAGCTAATGTCAAGTTTTTCTGATGGCTTATTCTACGTAACCGTAAGCGAGGTTTTTAGTGTAGGTACCAGTAATTTTGAAGTTTTCGGCATAGGTTCGGTCATAGCTAATTTAACTCAAGAAGGAAACTACCTAGGAGCTTTAGAAGGTGTAGCTGTAATCGGAATCTTTGTAGCTGTAATAACATACTTACTCAGGGAATTTGCAAAGTACAGCGTTTCTAAATACGGTTTAGACACCGAGATGATTATAAGAAAGAAAGGGAGGCTTAATATACGAAGTTCTTTAAGGGTTACAAACAGTTTGCCAACTTTCACTAAAATTGCTAGAGTATTCCCTACTTTAGACAAACTCAGGAGAAGTTCCACTGAAGACTATTACGAGGAGCCGCATAAAAGAGAAAAATTATGGAAAATTGTAGGTGGGACTATAGGCGTAGTATTGCTAGTCTTAATTATATACGGTGCTGTAAGAATTATAATATCCGTACCCTTTACCGAATGGGCTCAGCTAATTTCTTCAATACCAAGAGATTTAGTCGCTATAGGTGTAGATTACCTGAGAGTAGGAATAATAGCTGGAGTTTCCTTTTTACTTGCTGTATTTCTAGGTTATTATTTAGCTACTCACGAGAGAGTTGAGAAAATAGTAATTCCAGTGATCCAGTCCTATGCTGCATTACCTGCCCCTGCTTATTTTCCCCTAGTCTATCTAGTTACTTTACCGTTTGTTCACGAAGTCTTTGGACCTTTCACCAACGAGTTTTATGTACTATTTATCGGCTTTATATCTACGTTTTATTACATATTTTACAGTTTCTGGCTAGGGGTAAAGAACATGCCTACACAGTATTGGGAAATCATGAAAAATTACCAGTTAGGTTTCTTTGAGAAAATGAAAAGTATAATACTCCCGAGCACACTACCTTACATAGTTACCGGTTTGTCAAGCACCATAAATAGTGCATGGGGTGGTTTAGCAATAGCAGAATACTGGCCTAACATAATAAATGGACATAACTTATACGTTAGAACCGGGATGATGAGGGACATAGTCTATTACACTAATGTGGGAGACATAGCAGACGCAGCATGGCTTTCGTTCCTCTTCGGAATAATAGTAGTATTATACTCAATACTATTTACTAGAAAACTTATGGACCTGTCTAGGCAAAAGTATGTAGCAGAAGAAGGAATATACTTAGCTTAAGCCCCTTTTTCTCAGCTTTACCTGAACAGTTACTTATGAATTTATTATACTCGACTTACATTTTGAAAAAGATGATGTGGAATCCGGGAACTGAGTATGATGACAAAGCGCGAGCACTGAACTTTTCTTTTTTTAAATTTACACGAAACAATTTGTAAAGTTAAAACCTTTTAAACCCCTAAAACAGTAATATTATGACTTAAAATGCCACCATTCAATAAAGTTCTCGTAGCAAACAGAGGAGAAATAGCAGTAAGAGTAATGAAGGCAATTAAAGAGATGGGAATGAAAGCAGTTGCTGTATACTCTGAAGCTGATAAATACGCTTTACATGTGAAGTATGCTGATGAAGCTTATTATGTTGGACCTGCTCCTGCGTTACAGAGCTACCTGAACATTCAGGCAATTATCGACGCTGCTGAAAAAGCGCATGCAGATGCTGTCCATCCTGGTTACGGATTCTTGTCAGAAAACGCTGACTTCGCGGAAGCAGTAATAAAAGCTGGCATGACATGGATAGGACCCTCGGTAGAAGCAATGAGATCGATAAAGAGTAAGTTGGACGGAAAGAGAATAGCTAAAATGGCAGGAGTTCCCGTTTCACCCGGTTCCGACGGACCATTAGAAAGCCTAGATGAAGCCCTGAAACTAGCGGAAAAAATAGGTTACCCAATTATGGTAAAGGCTGCATTCGGAGGAGGAGGTACTGGTATAACTAGAGTAGATAATCCAGAGCAATTACAAGAGGTTTGGGAGAGGAATAAAAGATTAGCATATCAAGCGTTCGGTAAAGCTGATCTATATATCGAAAAAGCAGCTGTTAATCCGAGGCACATAGAATTCCAGTTAATTGGAGACAGACATGGAAATTACGTAGTAGCATGGGAGAGAGAATGCACTATCCAGAGGAGAAACCAGAAGTTGATAGAAGAAGCACCTTCTCCAGCTCTGAAAATGGAAGACAGAGAGAGAATGTTCGAACCCATTATCAAGTTCGGACAAATTATAAAGTATCACACTTTGGGTACATTTGAAACCGTATTTTCTGACGTAACTAGAGACTTCTACTTCTTAGAATTGAACAAACGACTACAAGTAGAGCACCCAGTAACTGAATTGATATTCAGAATAGACCTTGTAAAGTTGCAGATAAATCTCGCAGCTGATGGTTATTTACCTTTTACTCAGGAGGAATTAAATAAGAGATATAGAGGACATGCTATAGAATATAGAATAAATGCTGAAGATCCTATAAATGACTTCACCGGTAGCTCTGGGTATGTCACTTACTACAAGGAGCCCTCAGGCCCTGGAGTAAGGGTAGATAGTGGTATAACTGCTGGTAGCTACGTACCTCCGTATTATGATTCTTTAGTTTCTAAATTAATCGTTTATGGTGAGAATAGAGAATATGCAATACAAGCTGGTATAAGAGCGTTAAATGACTATAAGATTGGAGGAATTAAGACTGTTATTGAGTTATACAAATGGATATCCAGAGATGAGGACTTCTTAAAAGGAAAGTTCACAACAGCATACGTTTCAGAGAAGAGGGAACAATTTGTTAAATACCTGAAGGCTAAGGAAGATATGAAGGCTGCATTAGCAGCATCAATTTATGAGAGAGGCTATATGAAGAAAGCAACAATATCTACACAACAGCAGCAAAATACAACAAGAAGATCCTCCGGATGGAAGACCTACGGTATTGCAGCTCAGTCTTCTTATAGGGTGATGTGGTAATGAAAATACTCAGAGTATTTTCGGATTTAGGCGATGTGACTACTACGACTTACGACCAAAAAGGCAACAAAGACAAGATAAAGACCGAGATAGGAGAATACGAAATAGAGTACTTAGGCTCTGCGTGGAGAGAAGGTGAGTTATTATTCAAAGTTAACGGGGAGATCCATAGAGTATACTTTGACAACGGATTTATCATAATAGATGATGAGGCGCTCTTCAAGATCGACAGAATATCAGAGAGCGCCGTTGAGGAGGGAAAGTCTTTAGAAGAACTAATAAAAGGAAAAGAGGGCGAAATACTCTCGCCAATGCAGGGAAGAATAGTTCAGGTAAGAGTAAAAGAGGGCGACATTGTAAACAAGGGACAACCGTTATTATCTATTGAAGCTATGAAGAGTGAAACAATCATATCAGCTCCAGTTTCAGGAACTGTACAAAAGATAATGATAAAGCCGGGACAAGGTGTAAAGAAAGGAGACTTATTATTAATAATTAAGTGATAAGATTTTTTCAAATGTTTAAAATGTATAAAAATTTAAAACTAAGTATGGGTAATATATAATCAATAGGTGAAGAGAACTATGTCAGCTGAAAAATCCGCATATGAAAAATTATTAGATGAATTAAGGCAAAGAAAAGAAAAAGCATATAAAGGAGGAGGAGACGAAAGGATAAAGGTACAACACTCTAAAGGTAAACTAACAGCCAGAGAAAGGCTTGCACTATTATTTGACGAGGGCACGTTTAACGAGATTATGACGTTCGCCACTACAAGAGCTACAGAGTTCGGGCTCGATAAAGAAAGATATTACGGTGACGGTGTGGTAACTGGTTGGGGTAAGGTAGACGGAAGGACTGTCTTTGCTTACGCTCAAGACTTTACGGAAATCGGCGGAACCTTAGGGGAAATGCACGCTGCAAAGATAGGAAAGATTTATGAATTAGCACTTAAGGTAGGTGCGCCAGTAGTAGGAATTAACGACTCAGGTGGTGCTAGAATTCAAGAAGGAGCAATGGCACTAGAAGGATATGGTCTTGTGTTCAAGAATAACGTAATGGCCTCTGGAGTAATTCCACAGATAACTATTATGGCTGGACCAGCTGCAGGAGGAGCAGTGTATTCCCCAGCACTTACCGACTTCATTATCATGATCAAAGGGGACGCTTACTATATGTTCGTAACTGGTCCAGAGATCACCAAAGTAGTATTAGGTGAAGAAGTTACCTTCCAAGACTTAGGTGGAGCAGCTGTTCACGCTAGTAAATCCGGTGTAGTGCACTTTATGGTTGACAGTGAACAAGAAGCAATAAACACGGCTAAGAAATTGTTATCTTACTTACCTTCAAACAATATGGAAGAACCACCTTACATGGACACTGGTGACCCAATGGACAGAGATGTTAGCGGAGTAGATCAAATAATGCCAGATGACCCAGCAAAACCGTATAACATGAAGGAAATAATAAGTAGAATAGTTGATAACGGCGAGTTCTTAGAAGTTCACAAACACTGGGCTAGGAATATAATAGTAGGATTCGCTAGGATCGGTGGAAACGTAGTGGGAATCATAGCTAATAACCCAGAAGAGTTCGGAGGTTCAATCGATATTGATGCAGCTGATAAGGCTGCAAGGTTCATCAGGTTCTGTGACGCGTTTAACATACCATTGATAAGCTTAGTAGACACACCAGGTTATGTTCCGGGTACCGACCAAGAGTATAAGGGAATAATTAGACACGGTGCTAAGATGTTATATGCCTTTGCTGAGGCTACTGTGCCCAAGATAACAATGATTGTCAGGAAATCTTATGGCGGAGCCCATATAGCCATGAGCATTAAAAGCTTAGGTGCTGACCTAGTTTACGCATGGCCTACGGCAGAAATTGCTGTAACCGGACCGGAGGGCGCCGTAAGGATCTTATATAAGAGAGAGATTCAGCAAGCAAGTAACCCAGACGACTTCATAAAGCAGAAGATAGCTGAGTATAGGAAGTTGTTCGCCAACCCATACTGGGCAGCTGAGAAGGGATTGGTTGACGACGTAATTGAACCCAAAGATACTAGGAGAGTTATAGCTGCTGCTCTTGAAATGTTGAGGAATAAGAGAGAATACAGGTATCCTAAGAAGCACGGTAATATTCCACTATAACATAACACAAACCTTTTTCTTTTTTCTCGATCCTTACCTCCCTTCCTAATGCTTTGAGTAATAAAATTAACTCCTTTAATGTTTCACAATCCCCACTAAATTGCCTCTCTCCGTTCAAAAACCTAAGTAATAGCTCTTGCAGCTTCTCTGACAATTTTTTCACCTAATTTTGGTCCTAACAATTGTTTCACTTTCTCGGGATTCATTATTATCTCCTCCGGTGTCTTTATCCCGTGAGAATAGAGTAATCTAGCCCTCACTCTTCCTATTCCCGAGACCTTAATCAAGGGAATTAATTCCTCTTTTACCCCGTCCTTAACTCTCATGTGGAGTTTTTCTAATACCTCTTTATGTTCCTTCAGACCAAGTACTGAGGCTACATGGAAGCCACTGTAGGTGAGCCAATCCATAGTTTCAATGATAGCTCTTAAGTCCCCGGAACCTATTCCATACCTACCTAAGATAGTGTCTTCGTCTACTTCTTCTATCCAATCCCTCATAATGAATGCAACTTTAAGAGAGGAAAGATAGTTCGATAGTTCATACTCGTCGTAAGGCTCTTCTATAAATAGTTCGCAGTCTAGCTCGTCTAATAGGACGTCCTCTTCAGCCTTAGTTATACTTACTAAGGGACCGTCTGGAGTGTATGCAAGCAAATGGAAATAGGCTATTTCACACCTTTTTTCATTTCGGGTAAGTGCATCCTTCATTGTAACTGCTGTAAACGGGTTAAGATATAAATCTGAAATTCTCCTGCCAAACCTCGTTAAAGTTAAGTATTCATCCTTTTGAGCAATAAATTCGTTATCAAGTAACCAGTTTAAAGCTTGCTTAAAATATTTCTTTGCTAGCTCCTTCGGAAGTAAAGTGTCTTGTATGTAATCGGTCAAAGTCTTTTCGGTCACATCTTCTTCGGAAGAGATTATGCTCAGGATAAAGGAATAGAATGCACTTTCTGACCCCAATTTTGACTCTAAAGGCTCGACGTCTGAGTTCAGATACCTCTGCATAACCTTGTCTACTTCACTCTTCGTCCTCACAACCACCACAGACTCTCCGTATTCATCAAATCCGGGTCTACCTGCCCTTCCGCTCATCTGTTTGTACTCCATCACTGGAATATATTCCATGAAACCTATGACCTTCCTATTAAATCTATGTATATCACCTATAACTACAGCTCTCGCCGGTAAATTAACACCGGCAGCAAGTGTCGGAGTAGCTACTATGACTTTGATGATCCTATCTCTAAATGCGTTTTCGATTATATCGCGTAACCCCTTAGACAATCCTGCATGGTGATATGCTACCCCTTTAAGTATTAGGTTATAAAGTGCCTCTTTTTCATTGCTTCCTCCGTCTTCTACTTCCTTAACCCTCTCTGCTACTTCGTGAAGTTTTTTATCGTTTAATTTTACAAAATTCATGTATTGTGAGATCTTAACTGCGGTAGCCTCAGCATACTTCCTAGAAGACCTGAATATTAAGACTTGACCATCCTTAGAGATCACGTCTAGGGCGTATGCTACAATAGGGCATTCGCCGTATACCTTTCTGAACGTTCCGTCCTTATACATTACTACAAAGTCCTTCTTTTTATTGCCAACATATAGCACACCTTCCTTTAAAGGTACTGGTCTCCAGTTGGTAGCTACTACATCTGCCTTTAGCCACTCTGCGATCTGTTTATAGTTCCCGATAGTCGCACTCAGGGCTAAAATTGTCCCTTTTCTTTTAGCTCTTACCGCTACGCTTTCAACTACTGGTCCCCTTTCAGGATCATTCATATAGTGGAACTCATCTAATACAAAGTAGTCTACTTCCTTAAGCCAAGGAGAGTTATGCCTCCATAGGGAATCTAACTTCTCATAGGTCGCAACTATAATATCGTAGTCCTTTAACCAGTAGTCATCAGTGTCATAATCCCCACTGGTCATTGCTACTTTCAGCCCTAACTGTTCCCAGTCTTTAAAAGTAATGTATTTTTCGTTAGTTAGGGCTCTGAGAGGTGTAGCATAGACTGCTTTTCCTCCTTTGTTTATGAGATGACTTACCATTCCGAGTTCAGCCATCAGAGTTTTACCAGAAGCTGTAGGAGAAACAATAAGTAAGGGTTTATCATCTAATAAGCCTTTTTGAACAGCCTCTGTCTGTGGTGGATTAAGTTTTTGAATCCCCCTTTTTTTGAGGATATCCTTAATTTTCTCGTTCACAGGTAACGAATCAACACTTATACATGTCATTTTTAAAATGTAAATACTATTTACAAAAGCCTTTTTAAGAATTTATCCGCATCTCTAAAGTAGGATATTGCCTAATTAGACTATTAACCAATTCTATCACTATAAAAAGATTACTAAGCCCTTTTTACTAGGAAAGACTTTTCTAAATGGAAGGAAATGAGATTTGTGATTCCTATGAATGGTGTTAAAAAACTAGACGAAATTACATACGAACTCGAATTCAATAGTGTTAAGACGATCTCCTTTAAACTGGAGGAGGAATTTCTCAGAGAAATAGACGAGAAGGTTAAAGTAATGGGTTATAGTAACAGAAGTGACTTGATTAGAGACGCTATAATAGCATATATAAAGGAGTTAGAAAGAAAGGATGGTAGTGAGTAGTTCGAACTTACTTGAATATTTTATATTTGTCATTGGTTTGATCTCATCATTTTTAGTTGGTGGAAATAACTCTGCGATAGCATTAGGAATATTAGTCTCAACTAATGTGTTAAGGAGGAGATTATCCTACCTAATTAATGCCATTTCACTGTTCTCAGGAGCGTCGATCGGTAGCATTACTATGGAATCCAGCATTTACGGTTTAGTAAGTTCACAGAACTTTTTACTTTTGGAAATAGCACTCTCTGCTATTCTTTTTTCCTCTACGGTCACGTTTTACTACCTTAATAAAATAGGAATTCCAGCATCATTAAGCCAGATGATTTACCCTTCGTTAGCCAGTGTAGTGCTGATAGCAAGAGGTACCATAGGATTCGACTGGGGTAAATTCGACTTCACTGTGTTGTCATGGATTCTTTCACCTTTAGTCGCCATAGCTACATCACTTTCTATGTATTTCTTTCTAAAGAAATTCTTAAAGAGCAAAAGAAATTTCATCAGAGAAATTAGATATTATAAATACGGTCTAATAATTTCCTCTATTTTTACTTCTTTCGTAACGGGGGCTAACGCAATTGGAATAATTATATCTGCTGGACTAATCAGCGAACCATTCTACATTACGGCACCAATTTACGCTGCTGCAGCAAGCTTAGGAATTTATTTAAGTTCGAGAAAGGCTGTAATAACGGTAGGTTTTAGAATAACAAGGCTCGGGTACACTGCCGCTTCTTCAGCACTTATAGGAAGTGACATAATATCTGAGGTATTTACCATTTTTGGTGTCCCCATATCAATAACGCAGACAATAATGGGTGGAATAATAGGATTAAGTTTGAGAAGCTTTGGATATGACGTTCAAAGGCAGTTAAGACAAATTGCGAAAGGATGGATTGTTTCTCCTATATTAGCAATGATTGTGAGCTTGGCAGCTTATGGGATTTTAAGGAGCATATTAGGACTTTAACGTAGCATACAGGACTTCAATACTTAACGTAGCATCTTCCATGAAGTCAAGAATGTCATCTAAGAAGAAAATCACATCCCTCATCTGAAGGATAGTGATGAGGTCTATGTCTTTCTCCATTGAATATAGTCTTGAAATGAGCATATCCTTTAGCTCATCACCACTTCTCTCCAACATTTGTATCTCTTTCCCTACTTTTAGCGCTTCAGTCATATCATTGGATAGTTTAGATAACATATCCTCCAGCCTCACTGATGCCTCATCTATCGTAGACAAATAAGATAATATGCTCTCCCTCAAATTAATGAGACATTTTTCCGCTGGTTTTCTAGAAGATACAGCCCTCGCCGCGTCTTTTATTGCAGCACTGGTTTGATATAATGCCTGAGTTAGCATTACCATAGCTTCCTTAAAATCCGGTAAAAACGCGCCACCATATATAATGGATAATGTTTCCTCTCTATACATTGCTATCCTTTCGGTTACCGTCTTGATCTTAACTATATTTGAATTCACGGTATCTTCTTCATTATTTAAAACTCCAACGAATAATTGTCTAAGATTATCACAAGCAACTTTCAGGTCCTCGCCAATCTTCACTAGTTTAATAAAGAGTTCCTCCTCTTTATTCAGTTTAAACTTAATCATTTAAGTTATCTCCTTACATAAAATTTAAAAACCTACTCTAAAACGTTTATGCTATGCCATTATCTACTATCTAAAGGAATATATTTCCTGCCTATTTCACCCTTATAATACGCTTTAGGTCTTATTATCTTGTTATCTTTCACGTACTCTAATATATGTGCTATCCATCCAGTAACTCTAGCCGACGCGAAAACCGTCGGGAAGAACTCTGGCTCGAAGCCTAGCGCATAAAATACAATGCTAGAGTAGAAGTCTACGTTAGGGTATATCCCTTTTGATCCTAGATGTTTAATTCCTATTTCTTCTACCTTCTCGGCTATCTCATAAAGTCTCCTAATTTCTCCTCCCTTTTTTTCAGCTAACAGTTTTGCATAGTCCTTCAATATTCTAGCCCTTGGATCATAAGTCTTATAAACTCTATGACCAAAACCCATTATCCTTTGTTTATTAGCCAGTCTATTAAGAATGTATTTCTCTACATTTTCTACATCTCCTATTTCCCTGAACATCTTGAGCGCTTCATAATTTGCACCTCCGTGTAACGGACCTTTTAACGCCGAGATGCCTGCTATAATAGCCGAGTATATGTCGGAAAGTGTGGATGCTACTACCAAGGAAGCGAAAGTGGACGCATTCATTTCATGATCTATATGGAGAATCATGGCAACGTCCATTGCCCTACATTCCTCTTCACTAGGTTTTGTTCCATTAACCATGTAGAGGAAATTTGCAGCATGTGAAAGGCTAGTATCTGGTTCTACAGGCTCTAAATCCCTTCTTAATCTGATATAGTAAGAAATTATAGTAGGAAATTTTGATATTAGGTTAATTATACTCTGTTCTGAAACACTGTAAGTATGAGTATTTTCCTCGAGCCCCATAATACTGACTGCTGTTCTCAGTACGTCCATGGGATAAGCGTTCTTTTTTACGCCTTTTAAAAATTCTTTAACCCTATCTGAAATACCCCTTGACTCCCTCAAAGACTTAACGAAATTCTCGTACTCATATACGTTAGGTAGCTTCCCGTAAAGTATAAGGTAACTAGTTTCTTCAAAATTGGAAAATTCAGCCAAGTCGTAAATAGAATATCCTCTATAATAAAGTCTACCTAGTTCACCGTCTATATAAGTTATTTCCGTCTCTTTAACATAAACGTCCTCAAGACCCTTCTTTATCTCCATGTTTAGCCAACTCCTTTAATTTACTTAAAGCAAACTCTTTATCTTTCTTCTCCACTTTTATCTTTTCTATAATATCTTCTAAGGTGTAAATTACTTCATAGGCTACCTTCCTATTCACGGGAAAAGGTATGCCGTCCTTACCTCCTATGGCATATGCATACTTAAACGGATCATAAGGATAATTAACAGGGTCCTCGTAAGACGGTGGTTCATTGTAGATTAAGTCGGCTACGAGATATAATGCCCTCGCCGTAGAAGGGCCTATACCATTCAATAATGCCTCCTCTAGGTTTATTGGGTTAAACTCATAGACCTTATTCAACACTTCCTTGACCCTTCTCAAGTCATTAGGTTTCATGTAGATTAACTTTACTTTAGGAGATATTTTCACGTTAAACGCTTGAGAGAACAGTGTAGACTGACCTTTAAGCAGGTTCTGTGCCATTTCTATATGGGATACTACTTTGGTCGGATTCTCCCTTATTAAATCGAGAAGTATTTCGCGTGTATTCTCTCTATCTCTTCTTACACTATCTATGGCTACATCATGCCTTATCCCAGCTATACCTTGGTGAGGTTCTACCGTAAATTTTCTTGTATAGAACCAATGATATCTTCTAGCATATCTTGTCTTAAGATTCATGCCTTGTTGTATTATCGCCCATTTGCCACTTTTAGTAACCAGCATAGAATGGTGATATAATGTGTGACCGTCTTGAACTAATACGCTATCTACTTTAGCAACTAGCCTACTTGCCCTTTCCAGTTCCCCGACATCCGCGTCGATCTTTTTGTCTAGAACCCTTAATTCCTCTGGGACTTTAAGCGCTTTTTTACCTTTTCCTCCTAATACAGCAATGCCTTCATCATCAATGCTTACTACTTCCTTTAATATTCCCAAGGTTACAGTTGTTGATCCAGAAGAGTCCCAATCCATACCTATTACGTTGTTGAATGCTTGAAACCACAAGGGATTTGATAACCTTTCTAATACTTTTTCCTCGCCCCATTCTATAATCATAACGTCTATAATAGCTTTTGATAGTCTCTTCATTATAGAGGCTAACCAGGCAGGGACTTTGCCCTCATGGAGGGGTAAATCAGCTATACCTTCTAATCTCACAATACTTTTCTAATTGCTAGAGATAAATATAAATTGATGTTGATAGCTGCAACGTCTGATCTCCATTCACCCAAATATCTAACTCAGTTCTTTGCATCTTTCAGCAAAATTAGAGAGGCAGAGATTTCGCTATTTTTACTAGCTGGAGATCTGGCAGAACAAGGGGAATGTAGGCACTTTACTCCGATTTACGAAGTCCTAAAGAAGTATAAGACCGTTGCTGTTTTCGGAAATGAGGACTTTACCGACAAGAGGGAGTACTATAAGAAGTTTTTTAGTGAAATAATATGGCTAGAGGAACAATCTACGACCGTAGAGATACAAGGGTTAAAAATCGTTATAGTAGGTAGTGAAGGTATCTTGGAGAAACCTACAAAATGGCAGATGCTTCACGGGGTAGATGAAAGAACTTATCAAGAGAGGAAAGAAAAGATAGAAAAATTACTCTGCGAAAGCAAAGGAGATTTGAAAATCCTCCTTACCCATTACGCACCAACTTTTCGAACAGTTTTCGGTGAGAAGAAATCGATCTACCCCAATCTTGGATATCAGATACTAGAAACAACGGAATGTTTACCAGATCTAGCTATACACGGACATGCACACTACGCCAAAGTAGTTTATGGAGAAGTGAGAAAAACTAGAGTCTACAACGTAGCATTTCCAGCAAATAAGAAAATATTATTAATAAATTTAGACTCTTTGATCAGGAGGTAACTCGTCGTATTTCTTGAAGAATAAATACCAAGCCTTGGCATTAGGTAGCTTCATTCTCATTTCAGCTTCGTCAAATACAGTAGGCGGAGGTACAATTACATCTTGTCCAGGTTGCCAGTTTGCCGGTAGTACGACTTTTGCCTTATAGTTTACTATTGCTGCCTTAGTTATCCTAAGTAACTCATCAATATTTCTACCGTATTCTAACGGGTATTGAGCTACAAACCTGATTATACCGTCAGGCGAAGCTAGCACTACAATTCTTATAGTCTGACCTGATGCATCGTCTAATGCATCTAACATTCTTGCAAACTTCTTATCAGGGTCAGCTATTACTGGGAAGGGTACTTTTACACCGTACCTCTGCTCTATATCCATTAACCACTGTATGTGTGAATAAATACTATCAACGCTTAATCCAATTAATTCTACACCTAGTTTCTTAAACTCTTCATATTTCTGAGAGAAGGCTACAAACTCAGTAGTACATACTGGCGTAAAGTCAGCGGGATGTGCAAATAAGAATAACCACTTTCCTTTGCCGAATACATCTTTATAGAAGTCTATTGGACCTTTAGTGGTTAGAACTTGTGTATCAGGAAACTTCTGATATAGTTTGACCATTTTAGAATCACTATGATCTCAAAACGTTTCGACTTTTTAAAGTATTTCTAATCAAAAGTAAAACGAAAAATCTTTTATTTTAAAAGGAGACATACAACTTTTCACAATTTTCTTCACATAGTTACGTTCTTCTTACCTTCATAATATATAAAACCGGTCTCAGTTACGACTTTTTTAACTATGTCAGAGGCCCAATTTAACAACGGACCCCTAATTCCTAGCCTATGAAGGAGAAACCTCCAGAATGGAGCTTTAAGACCCGCACCAGCTGCTAGTATGTGACCACCGCCACCTAGTTTCTCGGCAAACCTCCTCACGTCTATGCTGTTACTTCTAAACGATATTGCCTTTCCGTTCACTGATGCATAAACTATTGCACCGTATCGGTTCATCAAGAATTGAGAGGCATAACTAATATCCGGAGGTCCCCTCCATCTCACAGCCACTACTATGTTCTTTCCGTTGATATTCAGAACTCTAGTGTATTTATGTAAGTTCTCGTAACCCTTTAACTCCTTGTCTATTTGATCGAGCAAAATCTTTTCAAATTCATCATCCCATAGAACTCCATTATAAAACTTATTGATTAAGTACTCCTTCCACTTATAGTCTTTATTATACTCCACAACACGCCTTAATTTTTCACCCATGGGATCATCATGAAGCCAGATGTCTACTGAACAGTCAGCACTAGCCAACTTTCTTGAGAACTCGTCTTGCGGATTCAGATTCTTATTTACTACTCCTGCACCACATGTAGACAAATCGTGATACACTTTAACCCCTGTTTCTTGTAGCTTCCTCTTCCACTCCTCCTTCCACACATGGTGATCGAACCACTCTATTTCTGCTCCTTGACTTATTAATTTCTTTAAGTTCTCTATCACATTGTCTAAAGTAGATGCGTTTAAACCTATATCAGCTATCATAATCTTATAAACTCCTCTTAATTCCAAGCTCTTTAGTAAATTGTGGATCTTAGTAGGCTCTGTAAAAAACACTTTTTTCGGTAAAGAGTTAACAGCCCTAGCGTATATCGCAGCGGACGCAGTTCCATCAAAATCGTTATGTACGATAGCGTAATAATCCATGTCTCATCATTCGTTACTTTCTAGTAATAAATTTTATCCCTTCCGAGGTAGAAATCTTTCCTTTATACAGAAAATCCACTTGCCTTAATGACGCATAGTAATCAAATTCTGTTAAAGCTGAAATACCATCCTTTGCCACAACCACGTTATACCACCTCAAAGCCGCACTACCAGCCGTGTGAAGCACACAGATATTAGCTACTGTTCCGGTCATAATTACGTTCTTAATCCCCTTCACTCTCAATATATAGTCTAACGGGGTCTCGAAAAACGCGTCGTATCTGTATTTCTTTATTAAGAAATCGTCTTTCTCAGGCTTTAACTCGTCTACGATTTCAGCACCCCAAGTTCCTGCAACAGCGTGTTCTCCCCAAATTTTGAATTCCGGATCATCCTTCATATGCCAATCCTGAGTATAAATAACGTAAGCCCCTTCACTTCTTGCTTTTTGTATCAATCTTTTAATAGCAGGAATTGTAGCTTCTGCCGTAGGTACGTATAACTTCCCTTCCTTTCTCACGAAATCGTTTTGCATATCAACTATTATCAGAGCAGTAGTAGAAGGATCTAATTCGACTTCTTTTTCTTCGGGAATATCGGGAGTTTCTACGGTGACTTTCATAATTAGAAGTTATCTGTTAACTTTTTAACCTTTTATAAAAGCGAATTTCACCTTTTTCTCTTTGTCTCTTTAGAAATTTTATCAGCCAACTTAAGTGCTTCGGGATAACCGAGCCTGGATAACGTGATCACGTCGATTAAATCCACCTTATTACCTATGCTAAAATAATATTTCCCTCGTTTTACACCAACTTTTTCTCCGTTGACAAGTATGTAAGTTTCTTCACCTTCTCTAACCTCTTCTCCGAACAACCTCGATTTAGCTACACCTATTGTCGGAATATCCAGTAAAACACCTATGACTGTAGCTATTCCGCTCCTTCTGGGATGGGCTAACCCGTGACCATCAACTAGCGTTAGTTGGCATTGGTCTTGGTATTTTTCGAGAGCTTTCATCATTAATGGAGCCTCCCTCATGAATAAAAACGTAGGAATATAGGGAAAGTTTACCTCACCAGTGAAGACGTAATGCTCGTATCTGTTGCCGTCAAAGTAAACTACCACTGCATAACCTATATTACCTTTGTATGCTATGTCTAAAGCACATACGCTTTTCACGTTTTCTACTCCTAAGTGGGTTATACTTACATTCCTAGCAACTAAATACTGAAACTTTACTAAGAAATTTAAAAGTGGGTCTTCCACTTGCCCTTCAACCTTTCCACTTCTAATACAAAAAGCTCTTGCTCATAAGTTTGGATTGCACCAGGTTTATATCGCCTTACTTCATCTATAGCAGATTCTGCATCTAGACCTTCAGATAAAACTAAGTAACTCGCTATCACAGTTCCAGTCCTTCCCATACCGCCTACGCAGTGAACTAGATTACCCTTTCCTTGTTTAAGCCAATTATAAATTATGATAAATTGCTCCATAGTAGGAGGATGACCATCTGGTATCTTAACATGATAGTACTCAAAACCCAGTTCTTTTAAGGTCTCATAATAATAGTCTACGTTGCCCCATGCCTCTTCTATTTCCCAGTCCTCGGGCAAAATTAGAACTCTCTTTACTCCTCTTTGCCTCCACTCTTCTAACTCGTCTCGGGTGTAAGGTATAGGGGATCCGCCTATGATACCTTTTCTAACCCAGTACACTCATCATCACACTCTGCAGATCCGCTGTTCTTCATCCAATATTTATTATGGTGGGCTGTCCCTATAAATCCGTCTATAAAAATAAGGATCATCGAAGATTTAGCACTACACACTAAAAGTCGATTTGATTTAAATATATACTCATAAATTTCGGAAAGCTCATAATATTCATGTGCTAGACGGGATTGAAATAGAAGAGGGAAAAGAAAGGGAGGACTTTGCAGGATTTAAAATAAAACCTAAGTTTATCGCTTACCCAAAAAATGAAGATGAAGTAGTAAAGATAGTCAATTACGCTAGGGATAACAATATCCCCATTGTAACTTATGGTGCTGGGACAAGCCTTGCTGGTCACCTACAGTGTGAAGGATGTATCTTAGTAGACATGAAACGTATGGACAAGATCTTAGAAATTAACGAGATAGATTGGTATGTTAGAGTCCAACCTGCAGTAAATCTCGAGAGACTCAATATAGAACTTAGCAAAAAAGGATTTTTCTTTCCACCGGACCCTGCAAGTTACTTTCTGTGTTCAGTTGGCGGGGCTACTGCTAATGCTTCAGGTGGAATGAGAGGGGTAAAATACGGAACTTTCAGAGACTGGGTATTAGCATTAAGGGTAGTTTTACCTAACGGAAAGGTTGTGAAAATTGGAGAACCCCTAAGGAAAAACAGAGGAGGATACGACCTTCTACACTTATTCGTAGGCAGTGAAGGAACATTGGGAATAATAACCGAGATTTGGCTGAGGATAATACCTTTACCTCAAAGTAAAATTTACACACTGTTAGTTTACGTAAATGATATAGAGGAAGCTGGGGAATTGATTTTTAACATAAGAAAGAAGGGAATCCTTCCTGAAATAGCCGAATATATTGATGACCAAGTGGTGAGAGCTTTAAATAGACAATTAAATGCGAGACTCGATGAGAGCGGAGGGGGTGTTTTCATTATTTCAGTTGAAGAAGAAAATTTACTAAAACTTCGAGATCTTCTAGCGGATAAAAAATACGTAATAACCGAGGGAGATGAAGCAGAGAAAATATATTCAATCAGAGCACAATCGGCAATAGCGCTTAAGGCAGAAGCGAAACTAATGTATGTAGAGGACATAGTAGTACCCGTCTCCCGTTTAATTGATGCTATAAAGAGAATAAAAGAGATCGAAAAGAAATATAACATAAGAATGCCGGTAATAGCTCATATAGGCGACGGTAATTTACACCCCAACATAATTCTAGACGACCCACTAAAAGCTCAAGAGATCTTTGAAGAAGTCGCTAAGATAGCGATAGAGCTAGGAGGTTCCATATCAGGAGAACATGGTATAGGAGTTCAGAAGGCTAAGGTACTGGCTGAGCAACTTAGTGCACATAACGGTAAAGAGGTCTTAAAAATAATGAAGGGAATAAAGGATTTAATAGACCCCTACCATATTATGAACCCCGACAAATTTGTTGAATTAGCTTACAAACTGAGTGAGAAAAATGAGGGCTCTATTTCCAGGTAGGTTTCAGCCCTTTCATCTAGGGCATATGGCTGCTATCCAATGGTTATTGAATAAGTACGATAAAGTAATTATCCTTATAGGAAGTGGCCAGGAGAGCCATTCGATTTATAATCCCTTCACAGCCGGGGAGAGACTTATAATGATAAGAGAGAGCCTAAAGGAGTACGGCGTAGATTTTCGAAAGGTTATTCTGTTCCCTATAATGGAATCCTTTACAAACAAGAACTGGGTAAGAATAGTAGAAATGTACTCACCACCGTTTGATGTGATAGTAAGTGGAAACCCTTTAGTATACACAGTGGCAAAAGAAGCAGGATATCTAACAGATCAAGTGCCGATATTTAATAGAGAGATATATAATGCTACTAGAATAAGAAAGTTGATGCTAGAAAAAGATCCGAAATGGGAAGAGCTAGTACCGAAGAGTGTCTATAAGTTCATTAAGGAAATCGGTGGCGATGAGAGAATTAGAGAAGTCACTAAGACTGATTACTGTTAGCTAAGTTAAATTAACTTCTTGTCTGATACACCTTCACCTTTGCCGAAAACCTTCTCGAAAATACCACCATTGGTCTTTATCTTAACTGTATGCCCCGGATTACTACCGGGAAGAACCTCAAAATGCTTTACAACACCATCTCTAACAATTAACAAGTCTAGTGATTGTCCTTCTTGAATATTCGCTCCTTTTACACCGTTCACTGCGATTATCTCATCCCCTGGGAATAGACCAGCATTGTCTGCAGGTGAACCATCCTCAACAAAAGTAATCTTATTTGCTTCTAGCCTTATACCAACGTAAGGTTTACCTCGATCCACAAACTCAACTTCAACATACTTCGAAAGGTGCTTAAAGATGGGAGGATCCCTCTTATATACTAGTTCGTCGAGGAAATCAACCCCATACTCTTCTGCAACGTTTCTTATATCACTATAGGTATAACCGGTCTCTTTGAACCTCAAGTAGAGAGCCTTAAACATCGAATAAATGTCGTAATGGTTATCACTGTTTTCTCTTATTTTCAAGTCCATGAGCAGACCTACTACGAACCCAAGGTCGTAATACGAAACGCCTATATTAAGGAAATTATCGTCACGTTTATAAAGCTTTATCCACGTTAGTTTTGATGATTCTGCCAAGCTCATCCTCTTTATCCCAGGATAGGTCAAGTTCGAGAGGATATTCGAAATAGACTTTAGTCCTTGTTGTGTGTCAATTACCTTACTCAGCACAAGAGACAAGAATGCTAGGTAGTCAGTAACTCCTTCAGCAAACCACAATAGTTCCGTATAATTTTCCCTCTCATAGTCAATACGCATTAATTCTCTAGGTTTTAACCTCTTGACATTCCACTTATGCACATATTCATGGGCAAATAACCACAGCAAATCCTCTCTGTTCCACGGTACAACAATTGCCGATGAGTTCTCGTGCTCTATACCGCCGAAGTTTACATCACTACGCCTGAAGAAGAATATGTAGCTTTGTTTGTCTTCATTCTCAATTGATAAAGAGGAATCTAGAAAGTTGAGGACTTTAGATAACTTTTCCAGCTCGTTGACGTTATTGATTGTGGAAATCGAGTGAAACTCGGTAACCTTAATCAGATTCAATTTAGGGGAGGCCTGAATAGGTGAGTCCGCAAACTCATCATAGTTCCTTGCACAATATGTAAATTTTCCAATTTCCTTCAAAGTAGTGTGTACTACCCAGTTATTAGGTAATTTTAAGCTTATACAGTATTCTTCGTTTAAATCCTGATAAGGAAAAACTGACACGGGATTTATAAATATATAATCTACCGTCGAAATAGTCTCTCTTTGATCTTTAGATATTGCTGAATAGACATACTCAAATTCGTCATCAGTGAGAAAGTACTTGTTCTTGGAAACAAGGGAAGCTCCTCTTAGCATCACGACGTTCTTCTCTTGCTCTCTTATGAAGTACGATCCTGGAACCCACGTAGGGAAAACTATCTGTTTCCCTGCTACTCCTCTTCCCTTTACATAAATATACTTATTTTTAGGTTCCACAATAAAGAACATCCCAACACCTTAAAACGGAAGCTGAATACCACCTTGTTGCCCACTGGGCAGATATGGGATTAGTGCTGAAGCGAGTTGTTCGGCCGTTAATGTATGCAACCATACCCGTCCAGGGCCAGTTATAGTAACAAAGAAAAGTCCTTCATGGGCAAAGAAAATAGACCTAAGTCCTCCGACAAGCTGGACAGAGTAAGGCATTCCTTCCTCAAATGCCATTAAGTGAGAAGCTTCAACTTGTATCGTTTCACCTGGTTGTAGATCCCTTACAATTAATCCGCCATAAGAGTGTAGGAATAAGTTGCCGAAACCGGTAAATCTTGCTAAGAAAAGCCCCTCTCCTCCTAATATTCCAGCCGTCAGTCTGGATAAAGTAGCATCGTAATTTACAGTGGTCTCAGCGGCTAAAAAGGAGTGGGACTCGGCAAGAATCCTTCTACCTTGTAACGGAATTTGGACTATTTTGCCGGGGAATATCCCCGACAGTACTACTTGTCCAGGACCGTAGAACTCAGTTACAAAAAACGAACCACCAGTTAATGCCCTCTTGATTCCGGATAAAAGACCGCCTCTTAATTTTGTTTGCAAAGTAACAGTGTTATCTTTTATTATCATGTGTCCTGCATCGGCATATATTCCCTCGTTTGGAGATAAATATACCTTAAGGTACTGTAAATCATCTCCTTGGATCTCGTATTGTGGCATAAGAAAGAATATTTACAATAGTTATTAAAAATCTTCTAAATGGTTAGAGTAGCTATTTTAGGTTCTGGGAAGATCGGTACAGCAATTGCTAGATCTATTAAGGATGATTTCGAAGTTATAGCAACGGCAAGAAACGAAACTACATTAAAAAAAGTCCAAGAACTTGGCATAAACTCAACGAGAAATAACTCGTACGCCGTAAGTCAAGCTGACGTAATAATCATCAGTGTAAAACCTCAACACTTTAAACCGTTACTCTCAGAAATAGACACTAATTTGTGGGAAGGAAAGATAGTTGTCTCAGTAATGGCAGGTGTGAGACTGGCAACGCTTTCAAGACTCCTTAGAGGAGCTAAAGTATTTAGAGCAATGCCTAACATTAACGCTGTTGTAGCCAAGGCTACTACAGCAATAACACCAGGAAAAGACGAGATCGTTGAGAAGATCTTTTCTTTAATAGGAAACGTGTATTGGGTTCAGGAGGAGTTGCTAGACGCATGGACAGCAATTATAGGAAGTGGTCCTGCTTTCTTGGCTGAGATTATAGATGCCTTTGCTCTTGGTGCCGTAGCTTGTGGTATGCCCCGAGACCTTGCTTATAATGCTATTTTAGATATGGTGGAAGGGACAGTCACTATGCTTAAGAAATGTAAGACGCATCCAGTGTTTCTCAGAGACCAAGTTACAACTCCTGCAGGCACTACTATACGCGGTCTTATGGTTATGGAAAGTGAGGGGGTCAAGTCTGCTGTTATAAAAACCGTCGAATCTGCTTATCAGAGAGCCGTAACAATAGGTAAGGAAATCGATAGTTCTATTCAGTAAATGAAAATAAGTATAACTTCGTATTAATTTTGAGTTAAACTCAAAAGCATTTTTTATAATTTAAAATTGATGGCCGAGATAAGAGAAATTAAAAAAGTAGAAAGAGAGAAAGCGTCTATTCACAGCCATATATCAGGACTAGGACTAGATGAAAAGGGAAAACCTAAGTTTAAGGCTGATGGGCTAGTAGGTCAGATGGAAGCTAGAGAAGCAGCTGGAATAGTAGTCCAACTTATAAAACAAGGTAAAATGGCAGGGAAAGGTGTCCTCTTTGTAGGCCCATCCGGCACTGGTAAAACAGCACTGGCAATTGCAATAGCTAGAGAACTAGGTGAGGACACTCCGTTTACTATAATGAATGCATCAGAGATATACTCAACGGAGTTAAAGAAAACTGAGATTTTAACACAAGCAATAAGAAAATCTTTAGGTGTCAGGATTAAACAGAGGAGAACGGTATACGAGGGAGTTGTGAAGGATATGAAGCTAAAGGTGGCAAGGAGCAGATTAAACCCATATGCAGTAATGCCAAGAGAAGCCCAAATAACTTTGGCTACTAAGGATGATGAGAGGACTTTAAACGTCGGAGACGCGATAGCTGCTCAATTAATGAAAATGAACATAAGAAAGGGAGACGTGATATGGATTGATGCTGAAACAGGTGAGATATCTAGAGTTGGTAGAGCTAAAGGAATAGAGGGAGAAAAGACATACGATGTAGACGTTGTAAGGCAGGTAGAAGTACCGAGCGGACAAGTAAAAAAGGAAAAAGATATCACCTTCACCGTAACTCTCCACGACTTAGACTTAAACATAGCTGCACAAAGCATATCAATTACTGCTTTGTTTAGTTTCTTTACAGAGAGAGAAATAAACCAAGATATCAGAAAGCAAGTAGACAAGTTAGTAAAGGATATGGTAAGTAAAGGAGAAGCGGAACTAATTCCAGGGGTACTGTTCATAGATGACGTACACATGTTAGACATTGAAGCCTTCTCATTTCTCACCAAAGCACTTGAATCCGATCTAGCCCCTATACTAATCCTTGCAACTAATAGAGGCATAACAAAGATAAGAGGAACTGATATGGAGTCTCCCCACGGAATGCCGCTTGATCTATTGGATAGATTATTGATAATACCTACGAGACCATATAACCGAGACGAAATAAAAGAGATAATAAAAATACGTGCTGACGAAATAGATGTAAAACTTGACGAAAAAGCGCTAGAGTTACTTACTAAACTAGGAGTGGAGAACAGCTTAAGATACTCAGTACAGTTACTCGAACCATCACTAGTGATAGCTCAAAAGAAGGGTAGGGATGTAGTAATGCCGGAGGACGTAGAAGAAGCATCTAAACTATTCAGCGATACAAAGAGAAGCGTAAACTATGTTAAGGAGTATGAGAATTTACTACTGAAATGATGAGTGAAGACGGAACCGACCAGTGAAGAATCGTTGCCGGACTGAACTATTTCTTTAAGCACTCTTCATAGAATCTTTTTTCTAGAACGTCCTTTAAAATTCTGAAAGTCATCCCCCATATCCTAAAACCATTATAATAAAATTCGTCATTTCTACTTTCCAACTGCTTAGGATTTATCCATATTGCCATATCGACCTCGTCCTTCTGGATCTGTGGAATAAATTCTTCATCTACACAACCTAAGTAGGCTCTCACTTTCATATCAGGAGCGTTATTAGGGAAATATATTCCTAGGTCTTTAACTAATCTAGGCTTTATTCCCACTTCTTCGATACACTCCCTTACTGCTGTTTCATCACATGTTTCACTACTCTCTCTTCTTCCACCTGGAAATGCTATATGTCCACTCCAAGGATCATTAGGACTCTCTTTTCTCTTAATTACTAGAATTCTTCCGTTCTTCGAAACTAGGACGACTATAGCAGCTCTACACTCCATGTTTTAAGAATTAAAAACTCTGAAGTATATTCTCTTTTCCCATCTCGGATCTTTGAACGGATAGTCTTCTCTATAATGATTACCCCTACTTTCTGTTCTAATGTCCGCAGCTAATGCCGTTAGATATGAGATCAAAATCTCTGGTCTACTTTTTGAGGGATAATATACTGAAGTAAGTTTTGACAATTTCTCGTGGTTCCTAATTATCCCCAAGTTTTCCCAGTTTAACTTTCTAATTTCGTTTAATGTTAAGGTATTACCTATTCCTTCATCTTCAATGAGTTTTTAAGTTTTCATTATTCCGTCTTCAGTTGTTATTCCCTCCCATTGAAGGTCAACGTATTGTGATAAATTAATTCCGAAGACTAGCCCTTCAAGTAGGGAGTTACTGGCCAGCCTATTAGCACCGTGAAGACCACTATCGCTTACCTCGCCTATTGCGTAAAGGTTCTTCACATTGCTCTCTCCCCTAATATTCAATCTTATTCCTCCGTCTACAAAATGAACAGCGGGAGATATAGGAATAAGATCTTTCTTAGGATCTCTTCCGTGTCTGGCTAGGTAAGAAGCGACCACTGGGAATTTTTTCTAAAAATCTTCTATATCCCCTAAATCCATGAAAATCCGATGACCTTTCAACATCTCGATATATATAGCCCTTGATAATATGTCCCTAGGAGCTAATTCTCCTTTGGGATGGTAATTAAACAGAAATCTCTCGCCCTTCTCATTTACTACTTTAGCTCCTTCTCCTCTCAGCGTTTCGGTCATAAGGAAGGTCTCTCCATCCAATTTTGCTACAGTAGGATGAAATTGAACGAATTCCATATCGCCCACCACAGCTCCTACCTTAAAAGCCATAGCAATTCCTTCTCCTATATTAGTAGGTTGTGTAGCTGTGAACTCAAATAAGTACGAATAACCACCGGTAGCCAAGACGACTTTATCCGCATCCTCTATGATTCCTCTTGTTTTTGTGACAAAACCTCTGACCTCTCCTTCTTTAACTACCAAATCTGTCACCATGTCTTCTACAACTGGAATCTTAAGAGAACGCGCTTTGTTTAACAAAAACCTGAATATAAGCCCTCCAGTCTCATCAGTCTTATACATCACTCTACGCCTTGAATGGCCTCCCTCTAGTCTCAGCCCTTTATCAAATTCAAATCCCCAAGACTGAAGAGTTTCGACAGCGTGTTTCCCCTCTTGTGTAACATATCTAACTGTTCTAATATCACAAAGTCCATCTCCTACTTTGATCGTATCCTCCGCATGTAATTCCGGGCTGTCATCAGCAGAGACAGGTACTGCACCACCGCCTATGGCTATTGGGGTGGACCCTCCATCTACTTTCTTAGTAATTACCGTAACTTTATGACCCGATATTTTCAATGATACAGCTGCGGAGAGACCTGCAATTCCGGAGCCTATAATATAGATCATTTAATATCGAACTTATGTTCGGAATATAAAAGCTTTAATCCTAAGGAGATAAGTATTTGACTCGCAGTGAAAATAGCTGTAATTTACTTTGGAGGACAGTATAACCACCTTATCGTGAAAGATCTTAAATACCTCGGGGTTGAGGCTGTAGCCGTCACTCCTGACAAACCAGTGGACTTCTTAAATAATTTCGATTGCGTCATTTTCGGTGGAGGCCCTTATTCCGTAGTAACGGAATTAGATAAAATGGGGAATGCTAAAGAATATGTACTGAAAACCACTTTACCTAAAATGGGTATATGCTTAGGACATCAGTTAATAGCGAAAGTTCTAGGAGGAGAAGTAAACAAAGCTAAGAACCCAGAGTACGGCTTAGTTAACGTTATGATTGACGATGAGGATACGTTACTAAGAGGTTTAAAACCATCTATAAAGGCTTGGGAAAGTCACACAGATGAGGTTATATCACCGCCTAATGGGTTCAGAGTATTAGCACATAGCGAGAACGCTAAAGTACAAGCTATGGTGAACAGTGATAATACTATTTTCGGGGTTCAGTTCCATCCTGAGGTTAAACATACTGAAAAAGGGATTGAAGTATTTAAGAATTTCATCCAGGCATGTAAGAAATGATATTAGAAAAACTTATATCTAGAAGACTGTTAGAACTCCTAGAAGAAGATGTATTGCCTGAGGACATTACAAGTAAAGCCGTAAAAGGGGTTAAGTGTAGAGCGTATGTAGTAGCTAAAGAAGAAGGTTTGTTAGCAGGAAATAAGTTTCTTGTACCGTTCTTAGAAGACATGCGATTAAAGGTCATAAAAGCTAAACCAGACGGAAATTATTTCAAAAAAGGAGACAAATTGCTTATTTTCGAAGGAGACGGAGAAGACGTCCTAATGGTCGAAAGAACATTGCTTAACTTACTTAGCAGACTTTCTGGGATAGCTACTGCGACATCCTTAATGGTAAAGCTTGCAAGAACTGTTAACTCTAATGTTGTTGTCGCTGGAACTAGGAAAACTACTCCAGGTTTAAGACTATTCGAAAAGTACGCTATAGAAGTTGGTGGCGGAGACCCTCATAGATACAATCTGTCCGACATGGTTTTGATAAAAGATAATCACATAACATTACTAGGTGGAATAAGAAATGCTGTAGAGAGTGTTAGAAAATACGTAAGTTTCTCAAAGAAGATAGAGGTAGAAGTGACTAGTTTAAAAGAAGCTGTAGAGGCATACGAAGCTAAGGCCGATATCATTCTCTTAGATAATATGGCCCCAGATGAAGTAGGAGAGGTTGTTTCTCATCTGAAAGGAAAGATACTAATAGAAACCTCGGGTAGGATTACTCCTGACAATGTAGTGGAATACGCAAAAACTAGGGTAGACATAATCTCTAGTGGTTACATAACCCACAGTGTAAAGGCTATCGATATGTCCCTAGACGTAGAAAAACTAGACTAAACCTTGTATTTCTTTTATTCCAGATTGTATATAGCTCTGGTTCAAATGGTTTATCAAGTACTGCGGCGTCTCATTTTGTATTAAAGACGGGTTTATTAAATAACCTATCAATATATATGTCCCCTTATTCCCTGAAATTATAACGGTCGAAGGTATATGTGGAGGGTTGCCCATATACGCAGCAGATTGGAAGAATCCACCTTGCGCCCACCTGTCCACTACGTATTCCTTAACTATTTGGTAATATTGAGGTAAATATTGCTGTATCTGAGATAATCCGTATTGAACGTAGTTACTTACTTGCAGACCAGTTGCCGTAGCATTAAGGTAACGGTTATAAAGATAAAGGAACTTGAAGTGAACAGACGAGTTTGGCTGAAAACTTAGAAAAATAAGAGATGGAGTATCAGGGTATATGTCGTTAGGGTCTGAATAAGAAAAGTTGTATAAGACTTTACCGTAATGGGAAATAAATGCATACAATACCCAACTATCTGCCGCCCCATAGGGACAGCCGTACCACGAAATAAAGACAATACATACTAAGGCTTGGTTAGCTAAATCTACATCACTAACTTTGATAAATGTGTCTAAAGGTATTTCAAATGGGTAAAGTAAGTAGGGAAGCAATAAAAATATTACAAAAATTAAAACTATTGAAAGAACAATTATCCTTCTATTCACTTTCACCAAATCTAATACCTTTTTTATAATAAATTTTACTTCTTTTACGTTAAACCTTTTACTCAGCCTCTCAAATATCATGAATAATACATATCTGAGGAACTTTGCAAACGATTAATTTCAACAAAAAATGCTTGCTGGCTCCTTATTTCTGCTCAATCTTGCTCAATCTTTCACATTTATTTCTATACTCGCAATACGAACATTGCCATTGCATCTCTGGGTTATTCTTAGCCTCAGGAGGTGGGAGTTCTCTCTTTGTCAAATACTCATGAAGGAGTTCTACTCTCCTTATAGAATCATTAAATAACTCGGGATCAAAGTTAACTTCAAATTCCTCCATTTCAAAATTGCTTCTATCTATATAGAGAAGGATACCTTTGGCTCCAGGGTACGCCTTCAAATATAAGTTTAGTTGAGCTTTATGTTCTATTTTTGGAATAAAATTCCTTTGTCTCTTAGTCTCCAGGTCGTCGATGGTCTTTATCTCGACGATATAACGCGTCTTTCCTACTGTGATAATAATTATATCGTCAGCGCGGCCCGAGATAACTATATCGTGCCTAGCCGGATGAGGGATCCTTATAGGAACCTCTGACATGACCCTTATAGATTCTTCCTTCTTCAAAATGTCTGCTATGAACTCATGAATTATCGTACCTAGGGTTACAGTTCTTAAACTCTCAAGTGGCATGGGAATCGGAGAAACCCTCATTAGATACTGTTTCCTTAAGCACTGCCAAATCTGGGAAGGCCAATACTCGCCGTCATAATAATCTGGTAACTCATACCTCGCTAAATGTTTACCAATTATCTCTTTCACTACCATTAAATAGATGAAGGATATACTACATTTATTTCTTTTTCGACTCGTTACAATAATTCAAGTTATTAATTTTTATTCTAAAAAGTTAGATGTAGAAAATAAATTATTTAAAGCAAACTTAATTAGTTGACCTAACGACTAGATCGGTTTGAATTAGCGTGTTTCTTGAGTAATATAATACAACTAGAAACTATCTTTCTATCTTTTTCAGTTTTCATATCGACTTAAAACCTTTTATTTACACCATCACTACATGAAACAATGCTCGGTAAAATCGGAAAGAAAATTTTTGACGAGGTAATTTATCCGCATCTTGGTGAAAGACACAAAGAAGTAATAATACCGCCTATGAATGGTGTCGATACTGGAGCAATTGAACTTGAAGGTAATAAGATTATGGTGGTAAAGACTGATCCAGTTTTTATCGTACCACAATTTGGTTTCAGAAAGGCTGCATGGTTTGCCGTTCACATTCTAGCGAGTGATGTTATGACTTCGGGTATTCCTCCTAAATATGCTATGATTGACCTTAACTTACCTCCTTCTATGACAGATGACGAACTGAAGGATATGTGGATCGGAATTCATGAGGCGTTAAAAGAGATAGGTGTGATGGTTGTAGCGGGACATACGGGAAGATACGAAGGAGTGTCCTACCCTATGCTAGGCGGTTTCACTATGATAGGGATTGGAGACAAAGAGAAGCTAGGAATGCCATCAAAAGTGAAAGAAGGCGATTTGATTATAGTGACAAAAGGTCCCGCCATTGAAGCTACCGGTCTCTTAGCTAACCTATACCCAGAGTATTTTAGGCAAAGGTTACCTCTGGAGCTCTTTAAAGAAGCCTTAGATATGTATTGGCAAATGTCTTGTTGGAAGGACGGACTAATTGCAAGTGAAATAGGGATTCACTTGATGCATGACGCGACAGAAGGAGGTCTATGGAACGCCCTCGTTGAAGTTTCCGAGGTAACCGGGAAAAAGCTGGTAATATTTGAGGATAAACTGTTCATTAACCGTGCTGTCAAAGCTGTTACGTCTTTAGTGGGTATAGACCCTTTCATCTCTATTAGCGAGGGCACGATGATAATAATAACTGACAAGGTGAAAGTAAAGGATGCATTAATTAAAGAAGGCATACAAGCTGAAATAGTTGGAAGAGTGGAGAAAGGTGAAGGGGTATACGTAGGTCAAAAGAGGATAGAGAAACCTTCAGAAGACCCCTTTTGGGAGGCTTTCTTTAGACTTCAAAAACAATCAGTATAACACTAGGGGGCTAACTCTCTTTTATTTTAACAGTGTTATACATAGCACCCTAAGGACTACATAACTTCCTGATTTAAGTTTTGTAGATTATTTATAATTATGATTCCAGTTAGCGTGATGACAACTGGTTTAGGCACTGTCTCCTTTAGTGTTAAAGGGGTATATAATAAAGAAAATCTCAGTAAATTTAGCGAAGTATCGCGACCTGTTGTGACATGGAACTTGACGTATAAATGCAACTTAAAATGCATTCATTGCTATATTGACGCCTCAAATGATAAACAAGACGCTTTAAGTACTGAGGAAGCTTTGAATTTGATAGACCAGTTTGCTGAGCTAAAAATCCCTCTGATAATATTGAGTGGTGGAGAACCGTTAATGCGGAGGGATTTCTTTAAACTAGCTTCATACGCTAGAGCGAAGGGATTGAAGTTAGCCCTTTCCAGTAACGGTACGCTAATCACCAAAGATGTTGCCAGAAAGTTAAAAGAACTGAATTTTTCTTACATAGGAATAAGTCTTGACAGTGATAGTGCAGAATTTCATGATAAATTTAGGGGAGTTGAAGGAGCCTTTAACATGACAATAAACGGCATTAAAAACTCTGTGGAAGCTGGTCTTAACGTAGGTTTAAGGTTTACAATTTCCTCGTTAAATATACATAGATTAGATGGTTACATTGAACTTGCACTGAAGCTCGGAGTAAAGAGAATTACATTTTACCACTTATCAGCAAGCGGTCGCGGAAAGGGATTAGTCAATTTAATGTATACACCAGAACAATATGAGAAGTTCATTAACAAACTTATTGACTACTCGTTCAAGCTTAAAGGCATTATAGAGATAGAGACTACATTAGCACCTTTCGACGGGATTTTCATCGCAAAGAAGTTGGCTAGAAATGAAGAGGAGTTTCAGCAATACCTAAAGTTCGTAGAAAATTCAGGTGGGTGTGGTAGAAAGATGATATCGATATATCCAAATGGAGACGTTTATCCCTGCCAGTTTATTGATTTCGTAAAATTAGGAAACGTTAAGACTCAAAGGCTTAGTGAAATAATAGCTTCTATTCCTGACGTGTTCATTAATACCGAAAAATATCTCAAGGAAGGAAAATGCGCCGAGTGTGAATTTAAGAAATATTGTAAAGGTGGAGATAGGGCAAGAGCCTATTATTGGTATGGAAATATTTTCGGGAGTGACCCATTATGCCCTTTGAAAAGTCTCCGCATTTAATTTTCTGGGAAGTAACTAAAGCTTGTCCATTAACATGCAAACACTGTAGAGCTAACTCAATTAGTTCCCCTTTACCTGATGAGTTGAGCACAGAAGAAGGGAAGAAACTACTAGAGGAGATTGCTGAGTTTGGTAAAGTAGTTATTGTATTTACGGGAGGTGACCCATTATTACGGAAAGATATATTCGAACTTCTAACCTACGCTAAATCTTTAGGACTAGTTACCTCAATAGCACCTGCCCCCTCCCACCTCTTAAGCTCTGAGACAATAGAGAAGCTGAGAGGTATACTATCATACATGTCCATAAGCCTTGATGGTGCACAACCGCAAACTCACGACTGGCTGAGAGGTTTAGGGAGTTATAAATATGCAATCAAGGGAATTGAGACAGCCTTGAGATACGGAATTAATATTCAAGTGAATACGTTAGTTTGGAAAAGGAATTATGAGGAATTACCCGAGATCGTGAAGTTATTAAAAGATTTAGGAGTTAAAGTGTGGGAAGTGTTCTTTCTTATTCCGGTAGGGAGAGGGACGGCAGAGCTAGATATACCACGCGAACGTTATAGAGAAGTGATTGAATTCCTTGTGGAAGTAACTAGATATGACCTTGTTGTAAGGACAGTGGAGGCACCATTCTTTAGGAGAGCTAAATTAGAATACTCAGAAGATATTACAACTATGAATCCTTTGATAATAAAGTTGAGAAAAATGCTCGGTGAACCTATGAAAGGTGTTGACAAAAGTTTGATTCCAACTAGAGACGGAAGCGGAGTGCTATTTATCGCATATAATGGTGACATATACCCTAGCGGATTTTTACCGATAAGGTTAGGTAATGTGAGAACTGATAATATTGTAAAGATTTACAGAGAATCAGAATTATTAAATATGATCAAATCAGGAAAACTTAAGGGAAAATGCGGAACTTGTAACTACAATAGGATATGCGGAGGTAGTAGGGCTAGGGCATATGCAGTATATAAAGACCCATTAGCTGAGGATCCTGCATGTTATTACTAAACTAATGGTGACGGTGCTCGTCATGAGTAGGTTTATCAGTCTCTGGCAACTCTCCCTTCAGCAGCCTTTCAAGTGCTTCCTCGACCTTAAGACCTGGAGCTAAATATATTTTTGCCTTTCCTTTTAACAATCTGACGCCAGGAGGGCCTATTTCAGCAACAACAACAGCATTGATACCTTTATCTAAAGCAGATTTTAACATATGCAATCCGCGAGCTGCTGTAGCCCTTAAGGCTGGATTCTCATACTTTTCAACTAACGTAAACTTGCCTCCTTCAAGTTGATAGATCATAACCTCTGATCCTTCACCGGGCCCATCCACGAATCCGTTTGTAACGGGTATTGCTACTTTCATTAATATCAATTTCGATATTGGTAGAAAAACTTAAAAAAGTAACTATTGAAGTTAGTAGGGAAAATCAAATAAAAACTTAGAATAATACTGATTGATAGTCTTGCTCTATTTTAACATTTATTACGTTTATCTTATTTGGATTAGCGTTGAATATTGCGTCCTTTAGATCTGTAATTCCAACAACTGTAATCGCCTTAAGCGATCTTTCCAGTATCTCGTCATAGTTTTCATTACGAGGCGTTTTAGAAATTGTAGGTATGTCGGAAGAAGTAACATCGAGAGTCGTTGAACCGTTGTCGTTCATAACTAGTAATATTCCTCTTGCCTTATTCAATCTAGAACTTAATACACCTAGATTTGATATTACACCTTCAATATCGGTCACGGCAATCGTATTAGGATCGTTAGAACGAATTATACCTCCTACTGCTATATTACGTTCTAATAGTGACTCGCTCGTTATCCATGTGTAAGGTTTCTCTATAGGTAACCTTACGAAGTCTAGTGTCGGAGCTGATAAGTCTACAAAAACTTTTGAGAACTGATATTGTTGTACAACTCTTACTACGTCATAAGGCCATAAACCGCCATGAGAATTTAAGATATGAATCTTCCTATAGGTCTTAATCTTCTCTCTTGATCCCCTCTTAACTGCCTCTTTAACCTTAGCTTTTATTAGTGTAAGAAGTTCCTTAAGGAATAGACCCGTATCTGCGACAAGAGGAACATGAGCCATGAAAACTTTACCGATATCTTCACCATCTATATTATTATGTACTAGGTAGCCTTTAACCTTCATAGACCAGCCGGCTGTAGCTAATTGTGTGAACCTAGTACCTAGTGCTAATATTACGTCTGCCTCCTCTAATAGCTTAGCTCCTTCACTGGTCGCGAAAAGACCTAATCCTTCCCCTGCATATAAGGGGTGAGAAGCCGGAATAGCCCCCTTAGACCTAAACGTTGTGATAACCGGGATATCTAATAATTCCGCTAACTCTAGGAGTTCTTTTGTAGCTCCTGCAGCAAGCACTCCGTAACCGGCTATAATTACTGGGGTCTTAGAGTTTCCTAATAATTCACTTATCTTAGCTACTGTGTTTTTATCCGGAGTTCTCTTCTCGGGCTTCTGCTCAGCTGGCGATAATGGATAGGCCTTAAGCCTAAAGAGATCTTCAGCTATTTCTATGTATACTGGCCTATTCCTATTGCTTAGGGCTTCTTTATACCCCTTTTCTACAGTTACTGTTATTTCTTCAATACTTATAACCCTCTCTCGTAACTTAGTAATGGGTGCTATGGCTGATGATACGTCATCAGGTGTTCTCAGTTCTCCTATCCTACTCCTACCCGTGTCTCTGTAAGACCTTACGGTAGATATTATAAGTAGGGGCTGAGAGTCCACGAAAGCTTGAGCTATTATATCAGTAGCCTCTAGCACTCTATTCCCTGGAGCAACAAGGGCTGTCCCTACTGTGTTAAACTCTCTAGAATATGAATCAGCCATTAAAATTGCTTCCCTAGCTGAAGAAGTTATATTAGCATTAATTTCATACTGCTTTAATCTTTCTAATATAAAGTCTGGAACGCTATAAGGAACAAAAACATCCTTAATGCCGAGTTCCTTTATAACGTAAGCCAATGCTTCGTCTCCTTTCATTTCCTTTCCTACGGTCTCCTCTTTCCTTTTTGGTTGGCTCACAATATACTACGGCTTACAAAAGTATAAATTTTTTAAAAGCCGGGGGCGGGACTCGAACCCGCGAAAATAGCGGGTGACGGCTGTAAATCTCTGCGGCCCGCCGCCTTAACCGCTCGGCCACCCCGGCATTCAAATTAGGATATGTCATAAAAGTATTTTAAGGTTATTGTGATGATTGATTAACGTGAGATTTTGATAGCGTTTTCGAAAGTCGGAGAAGTTCTTAAAGAAATTAAGGAACTTACTGACTTCGTAATAATCGGGGATACTGTAGTTGATTTAGAATTAGGTAGAAAAGGTACTGAAAGTGATATAGACTTATTTATTCTTTCAGTTAGTGTTTTTATAGACGAGGATAAAATAAGGGAATTCGCATTTGATCGTGGTTGGGACTTTGGAAAAACACCTATTGATACTCCCAGACTAATAGTAGGTGTTGATGACGAGCAACTTCAGGTAGATATGTATGAAAATATTCAAGACTTCTTTGTACCACAAGACATTATAGAAAATGCACAAGAAAGAAAAATTGGTAACGAGTATTTCAAAGTGATCAGGATAGAAGACTATATTTTACTTAAGGCAAATGCTTTTAGAGAAGAAGACGAGGATGAACTGAAGACTTTAGTGTACTTAATAGGAAGTGGAAAAATAGAAATAGATAAAAATTACTTAAAATCACACATTCAGTCTTTTCAAGAAAATGCAAAAAGTATCGAGGATAGACTTAAAAGTATCGGTATTAAGGTCTAACCTTTCTTGGCTGGTAACTCTTTCTTCTTCGGCCTTAGATTTTTACTATGACATCTCCTGCATTTTGTTGCCCTAATTGAGTTTAGAGCTCCACATTCTCTACACACTTTCTTTAAAAATACTCTTTGTTGTACTATTTGTAGCTTCACGGGATCGGTGAGTGGCATTTTTAACCCCAATTCACATATATCAAACGGTTCAAAAAACTTTGTGTTAGAGGCGGAGTTGAATTAAGATGAAGATACCGTTAGACTATATTTGTGTTAAAAGCGGTCTTTTGTGTAACCGTTGCCAATCTATGATTGATCGTGGAGAGGTAGAAAGTTTTGAAGTAGAAGTAATGAAAATTTTGTTAGATTTAGAAGAGACACAATTCAAAGAGCTAAAAGATACTACCTACCATAAGGCGTTTAAATTGAACAACCTACTTATTCTGATAGTAACTAGCGGACCGTCTATGACTTACCAAAAGTGGATAAAAGTTGCTAAGATTCTTCAGGATAAACTTGGCGTAAAAGTGAGAATTTTAGAGAAGAGTAACAATATAAAGTCTACTGCAAGCCAACTTTTAACACCTGCGAGAGTTCTAGGAGTTAACACTGTATGGTTACCAGACGGAACCGTACAGTACGTTGTGAGAGTCTCAAAATATGAGAAGAAGTTTTTACCGGCTGACGAAACTTCCCTAGAAGCTGCACTATCAAAGATTCATTCAATACCAGTTAGAATAAGGGTGGAGTAAAAATTGCTTAAGAACTATTATAATAACCAAATATTACCCGAGTTAGAGGGTAAGGAAGTTGTAGTTGCCGGCTGGGTTCATAACATAAGAGACTTAGGTGGTAAAAAGTTCATAATACTTAGAGATGCTAGCGGAATAGGGCAAGTCGTAGTTGATAAGGACAGTCCGGCGTTTAAAGTAGCTAATGAATTAACTCAGGAAAGCGTAGTGAGGATTAAGGGAAAAGTGAAAGCCGACAAGAGAGCACCTAGAGGTGCTGAAATTCACGCTGAAGATATAGAGATTTTAAGTTTAGCAAAAGTGCCCCTGCCTCTTGACGTAAGCGGAAAGGTAAAGGCTGATATTGACACGAGACTTAGAGAAAGAGTATTAGACCTAAGAAGACCTGAAATGACTGCTGTAGTAAAAATTCAGTCAGTGGTGTTAAGGACTTTTAGAGAAACTTTATACAATGAGGGTTTTGTTGAGATCTTTACTCCAAAGATTATAGCTGCAGCTACAGAAGGAGGAGCCCAGCTCTTTCCAGTGATATATTTTGGCAAGGAAGCTTTCTTGGCTCAAAGCCCACAGTTATATAAGGAACTTATGGCGGGAGTAGTGGAGAAAGTTTTTGAAATCGGACCAGCATGGAGAGCTGAAGAGTCGGACACTCCATATCATTTAGCCGAATTTATAAGTATGGACGTTGAGATGGCGTTTGCTGATTACAATGACGTTATGAATTTAATCGAAAAATTGATCTATAATATAACCCAAAGAGTAAGTGAAGGCTGTAAGGAGGAATTAAAACTACTAAATTACACTCCGCCTACCGTAAAACTTCCTATAAAAAGAATTCCATATAAAGAGGCTATAGAGATACTTCAAAGTAAAGGATTAAACATTAAGTTTGGGGATGATATAGGAACCCCCGAATTGAGAATATTGAATGAAGTAATTAAGGAAGAGTTATACTTCATAACCGATTGGCCCACTATGGCTAGACCCTTCTATACTAAAGTTAAGGATAATGAACCTGAGGTAAGCGAAAGTTTCGATCTTATATATAAATGGTTAGAAATAGCTTCAGGCAGTACTAGGAATCATAGGAGAGAGATACTAGAGGAAGCTCTCAAAAAGAGAGGATTAAGACCAGAGAGTTTTGAGTTCTTCCTTAGATGGTTCGACTACGGAATGCCACCTCACGCTGGATTTGGAATGGGATTTGCCAGGCTTATGGTTATGCTAACTGGAATACAAAATGTTAAGGAGATAGTACTATTTCCGAGAGATAAAAAACGCCTAACGCCTTAGGTAAAGTTCCTAGGATCACCTCTGCTTATTTCTCTAATTACTAACGTAGCATACATACCCCGATCCAAGGAAAACGAGATTTTTTTGCTTTCGTTCTTAAGTTCAACCTTAACGTTTCTGAGCCTCATAAAAGCTTGTCTTTTTAAATCTCTCAAGTTAACTTTAATTTCTGGAATATTAAAAGAATAACCTACTATACCTTCTTCAATAGCTATTTGCCTAATTAAGGGATCCATGGGCTCAACAAACTTCTTCGGAACAGTAAGAATCACGTTATCAGCTTCTCTCCCTCTCAATTTATCCGCCATTAGAGAAAGATACTTGTTAAATAGATAAGATTGGTAAGCTTCAACGAAAAATCCTAGAGGGGTCTTAACCCTTTTAATTGCAGACAAACAGTCTTCCCCTCTAATTAGAGCTTTCAGTACTTCCCTTTCATCCCTGAACTTTTTAGGGAAAAGTTGGAGCGCCTTTTCATAGTCTCCTTTTTCATATGCTAATCTTGCCTCCTTTATTATCTCATGCTCCAATTCAAAAGGATGACCGATCAACCAATTAATTGCCTCACACCATTGCCTTAGAAATAAGTATTTCCCGACCAAGTGCGTATTAGGTCTCCTTGTGCCGAACCTTTGATAACCTATATAAGCAAATAGATATTTCACATTGCTCACAGTTGTCAATCTCTTGGCGAGTTCATTTTCGTCATCACTAACTAATTCTAACTCAAAAATATTACCCGTGTGGTTAAATTTTTCGTCTGAAAAACCAAGAAAATTTACCTCGAACTTTTCCTCCTTGTAATTGTCTATTTCAGGTTTACCTGAAAAGTAGATTATCTGTTGCGTTATTGCGTTAGTATCCTTTATTCCAATATAAATAGGTTTTCTACCGGTTAGTCTAGTTATTTTATCGATAACAGTGAAATGATCTATTCCGATCTTCTTTAATAGATATACAGCATATTTACCCTTGTCCTTTCCTCTCCACTCAGTTACGGGTTTATACGAAATCTCTTCGACTACAATAAATCCATCCGGTCTGGGTATTTTAACGTTTAACGGAGCCCATTCTTCGTTTATGTAATATTTCTCGAGTCCTAAAGAGAGATCTATCAAAGGAGGTGTTACAGTAATTTTAGGTCACCCGTTATTTTATCTATAATCTCTGAAGGAGCAGGCCCTATACCTACGCATGTAATAGTGCCAGGCTCTAATTGAGTCTTACCTGCATCCTGAATCACAACTGTAGGCAAATTGTAATCTTGTGCTAGCTTGGACCTTTTTAGTAATTCTTCAAGACTGTTAACCTTAACCACAATCTTGGGTTGTCCTTCAGATAGCCATTCTTCGAGCCATTCCCTCCAACTTTCTTTTCCTTTTTTTAATATATCCACAACTAAAGAAACCGCAGCGTGAGCTACTTGTGCGGCAGTTTTTCCTTTTCCCATTTCAATATCTGTCCTCACTATTATAACCATTTTAATTGGCATAAGCAAAGAGAGAATTTATAAGGTTATTAAAAAGTATTGTAAGCAATGAGTATTTCATTTAGGTTAAGCTTAAAAGAGGAAATAGAACCACCAGTATGTTCAAGTTGCGGAAAGATAATACATCCCAGAGAGAAAGGCGTAGAATTTCTGTGCCCTAACTGCGGAGAAGTAATTATAAGAAGGTGCTATGAATGCAGAAAGCAAGGCGTCACTTACGTTTGCCCAAAGTGTGGATTTGAAGGTCCTTGAGGTGTAAGAGGAATGGCAGATGTGTTAGTTATTTTGAAGGTATATCCTGATAGTGACGAAGTAAACCTTGACAATTTAACACAACAGATAAACAGTAGATTACCACAAGGATATAAAATAGTTAGAAAAGACACGGAGCCAATAGCATACGGCCTAAAGGCATTAGTAGTATATATACAAATGCCAGAAAATACGGAAGGAGGTACGGAATCCTTAGAGGAAATAGTTAACGGAATAGAAGGAGTAAGTCATGCCGAAGTACTGCAAGTAACGCGTCTAGGTTTTTAAGTATTTCCCTTTTTAATTAATTAAATAATAGTTGATGCTTAAGCTCTTATACCTCATTTTTTATATTACTTAATGGGATTGCGTTGAGTAGTGCTGAATTTACTCCTTCGAAGAAGGAGCTTATCTTGAGAGTTGTTGAAGCTAAGCAAAAAGACGTTGGAAGGGGAAAAGTAAGGATAGACATTGATCTATTATCACAAATAGGCGTTAGCCCCGGAGAAGTAGTCGAGATCGAAGGACAGAGAAAGACTGCCGCAATAGCATGGCCTTTGGCCCCAGAGGATACATTGAATGAGGAAGACAAATACATCATAAGAATGGATGGTATAACGAGAAAGAACGCAGGAGTCGCAATAGGTGACAAAGTAATAGTAAGAAAGGCTAATCCGAAGGTTGCAACAAGTGTCAGGCTAGCTCCTTCAAATTTTTCTATTACGGTTGATCCAGGTTTCATTTCTTATGTTAAGAAAAAACTCAAGGACACCCCCCTAGTTGAAGGCGATACAGTTTTAATACCAGTATTAGGGCAAGCTATTCCATTTAGTGTTATCCAAGTAAGGCCACAAGGTGTAGCAATAGTATCCGACGAGACCAGTATAACGATATCAGAGAAACCGTTCGAACAAGCGAAGTATCCGAGAGTTACTTATGAAGATATAGGAGGGATGAAACATATAATTCAGAAAATAAGGGAGCTTGTTGAGTTACCGTTAAGGCATCCGGAACTATTTAAGAGACTAGGTATTGAACCACCTAAGGGTATTTTACTGTACGGCCCACCTGGAGTAGGTAAAACACTTTTAGCAAAAGCCGTAGCTAATGAAACTGAAGCCTACTTCACATCAATAAATGGACCTGAAATAATGAGCAAGTTCTACGGTGAAAGCGAGCAAAGACTTAGGGAAATATTTGAAGATGCAAAGAAACACGCTCCAGCAATAATATTCATAGACGAGATTGACGCGATCGCGCCGAAGAGAGATGAAGTAATAGGAGAAGTGGAAAGAAGGGTAGTGGCACAATTACTCACGCTGATGGATGGTCTTGAAAATAGGGGTAATGTTATAGTTATAGCTGCTACTAACAGACCTAATGCGATAGACCCTGCTCTAAGGAGACCCGGTAGGTTTGATAGAGAATTAGAGATCCCCTTACCAGATAAGCAAGGTAGACTAGAAATATTACAAATACATACGAGGAGTATGCCGTTATCTAAAGATGTCGATCTACAGAAATTAGCCGATATGACCCACGGATATACTGGAGCAGACTTATCAGCATTAGTGAGAGAAGCTGCTATGAACGCCCTAAGAAGATATTTGCAAATGATAGATTTAAGCCAAGATAAAATCCCACCTGAAATCTTAGAAAAAATGGAAGTTAATATGGACGATTTCCTTAAGGCATTCAAGGATATAGTGCCTAGCGGTCTGAGAGAGATATATGTTGAAGTACCAGAGGTTCACTGGGACGATATAGGAGGGTTAGATGATGTAAAAGAGGAGTTGAGAGAGGTAGTAGAATACCCATTAAAGTATAGAGAGGCATACGAGAATGTAGGTATTGAACCACCTAAGGGTATTCTTTTATTTGGCCCACCTGGGACTGGTAAAACAATGCTGGCAAAAGCAGTAGCAACAGAAAGCGGAGCAAACTTCATAGCAGTAAGAGGACCAGAAGTACTATCAAAATGGGTAGGAGAAAGCGAAAAAGCAATAAGAGAAATATTCAGAAAAGCAAGACAAGCAGCACCAACAGTAATATTCTTCGACGAAATAGACGCAATAGCACCAATGAGAGGACTTTCAGTAGATAGTGGTGTTACTGAAAGATTAGTCAACCAGCTATTAGCTGAAATGGACGGAATAGAGAAACTTGAGAATGTTGTTGTTATTGCTGCTACTAATAGGCCTGATATCTTAGACCCTGCATTACTCAGACCAGGTAGATTCGACAGACTAATCTACGTACCACCACCGGACAAAAAAGCAAGACTAGAAATACTAAAAGTACATACAAAGAACGTCCCACTAGCCGAAGACGTAACATTAGAGGAGATAGCCGAAAAGACGGAAGGATATACTGGAGCAGACTTATCAGCATTAGTGAGAGAAGCTACTTTAAGAGCTATCAGGGAACAAATGTCTGATTGTATGAAAAAAGCTGATGATAACTGTAAGAGAGGAGATAGTGAGTGCAGAGAAAAGATTATAAAAGAATGTATGAGTGGAAAAGGAGCTTTAGTAGAAAGGAAGCATTTCGACTTTGCACTCAGAAAAGTGAGACCATCAGTGACACAAGATATGGTGCAATTCTATCAGAACTGGGTAGATAAAGCCAGACAGCAATTACCCAGAGCTAATGTAAAGCCAAGTACTTTCACGTGAAATATATGTGGAGGGAAATTCCTTTACATTATGTAGTTCTTGAAAGATTAAGAAAACATAATGGACCAGTGACAGATGAAGACTTATACGAAGAAGTAAAAAAGGCAACAAACTATGAAGTACCTTTTTCTGATTTTCTTAAAACACTCATGAAGCTTGAGATGAGAGGTTATATTACGGTAACACTAATAAAAGAGAATGTCAGAATGATCACTTATATAGGTGATAAAGAATAGGTGTAGACTTATCCGAGTTAGTAGAGGATATAAAGAGAGAGCTCAGTTTTGGAGAGTTGAAGGGGAAAAAAATAAGTATTGACGCGTATAATGCTCTTTACCAATTCCTCGCAGCTATTAGACAACCAGATGGAACACCTTTAATGGACTCACAAGGTAGAGTCACAAGTCACTTAAATGGAATTTTTTATAGAACTATAAGTATCTTAGAAGAGGGAGTCATTCCAGTTTACGTCTTTGATGGAAAGCCTCCTGAGCAAAAAAGCGAAGAACTGGAGAGGAGGAGAAAAATAAAAGAAGAGGCTGAGAAGAAACTAGACCAGTTAAAGAAAGAAGGAAGCAGTGAAGCAAAAGAGTTAAAGAAGTATTCTCAGATGTCTATAAGGTTGACTAACGAAATGGCCGGAGAGAGTAAGAAACTCTTAGAACTGATGGGTATTCCGACAATACAAGCTCCGAGTGAAGGCGAGGCTGAAGCTGCTTATGTTAATTCTTTGGGTCTCACATGGGCGACTGGGAGCCAAGATTATGATTCTCTGCTTTTCGGAGCTACACGTTTGGTTAGAAACCTAACTATAACCGGGAAAAGAAAATTGCCTAAAAAAGACGTGTACGTAGAAATTAGGCCAGAACTCATTGAGCTTTCAGATCTACTTAAGAAGTTAGGAATAACCAGAGAGCAGTTAATTGACGTTGCCATACTGATAGGTACAGATTACGATCCTGATGGAGTTAAGGGCATAGGTATAAAGACAGCATATAGAATAATTAAAAAGTATGGTAAGATAGAAAATGCTATAGAAAAAGGTGAAATACCTAAGCAAAAAATCACATTTAATGTTGAGGAAATTAGATCTCTATTTTTAAATCCAAAAATAGAAAAGCCGAATACAGACCTGGAATTGAAAGATTGTGACGAGAAAGGGATCGAGGAACTTCTTATTAAGCAGCACGACTTCAGTGAAGAAAGAGTAAAGAACGCTATAGAAAGATTGAAGAGGGCAAAAAGAGAGGCTAAAGGTGCTGAGAGGCAAAAAGGACTCGATCAATGGTTTTGAGTAAGGACCTTGATTTAACGCATTATTTTCACTCTCTAAGCACGCTTTATCTTCATGTTCTCTTTTTATTGAAGGTTATGCGGGGGGTGGGACTTGAACCCACGCAGGCCTACGCCAGCGGAGCATACTGCTCTGAATGAGTCTCAGTCCGCCCCCTTTGACCTTGCTCGGGCACCCCCGCACTTACATTATTAACTGATATACAATTAAAAGTTTACGATAATAGGTATTTTTATGTATCTCAGATCTTTGATTTTTTAGCTGGGTTTAAACGTTCCTACCTCCTCTGGTTCCTCATACCATTTAACTCTCCTTCCTATCTTAGCTCTCATTTTCCATTTAACGGACTTAGGCTCTTCATCAATTACTTTCCTAAGTTTAATAAGTTTATCAGCGATGCATTTTGGAGGATTAAATTCCCTGAGTAGTTTATCTATGTTATCTGTAACAGTAGTATAAAATCCCCAATCATCAGATAAAACTTTACTAATATATTTAACATCTATTGTCTTTTCATTATCCTTATCTCCAAGCTGTAGGTCATAAAGCAAAGCGAAAATATCCTTGACGTCGTTTTCTGTCATTTTAACTATTTGTAGCTTAGTTAATAGTAAGTCTGAGGGCGGAATCGTAATCTTCATAATACCAAGTCTGTCCTTAAATGACATTTTATGACACATCTCAAATTCATCTAGAAATACATCAACATTAGAATTAAGCTCGGGATCATAAAAGATTAGTCTCCTATCTCCGTGTAATGCATTAAATCTTTTGTTACTTTCCATTCCAAAATTCTCAAGTAATTCCGTTATTTTCTTGCTCTGTTTTGAGAGACCGAAAAAATCAATATCTTTATAATTTCTAGGGAATTTTTCAGCTCCTTTTGGTGCGAGTATAGCTACAGCAGCTCCTCCTATTAATCTCAATAGAATTTCTCGTTTATTTGCCTCCTCTACTATGGTTAGTCCTCTTTGTAATAATTTTTCTTTAGTTATGTTACCTATCCTACTCCACCTTCCCATCTTATTATAAGTTTAATCTTATTTATATCCGTTATACTTCTTCTTTAAACTTTTATTAATAACTGCATAAGCCAGACCGTAGGGTAACCCGAGCACTAAACTCAAACCTGGAATTAAATTAAGAAGATACTTTTTAGGCGATTTGTAATATTTCAGTCCAAATGCTATTACAGGCAAATATAGAAATAAGATTAAAGGAGATGTAAATAATGAAATTATTGGAATTACATAATAGCTTCCGTAATATGTATAACCAGTTAACATTTGAAATTGTGTTAAACCGTCAAGTACTAGCATCATATCATATTTTGATCTCCACAAATTTCTTCTTGCTTCCTTTAGTGAGGACATTAAATTCTCTCTAGCATGAACCTTATTAAGGTGCAAGCACCTACCTTTAGTTGGTTTAACAATATATCCTTCTTTTTTAAGCTTAGCATATAGCCAGACATCTTCATCTCTCTCATATCTCTCGTCAAAGTAACCTACTCTTTTAATTACATCTAAATTAAGTGCTGAACATCCTAGATTCGGGTTTTCTTCAAGAGAATCTGAATCAACTTCTATTTCCTTTTCATCATAAGCATAGTGCATCCAAGTAAACGTGACCCCGTTCTTAAGGTTTTCAATCATTCTCGGAAGAGCTTTTTCAGATGGTATCACATCACTATCCAACATTACAACGTAGCTTTCATTGGCTAACTTAAGCATTTCGTTTCTTAATTTAGCCATGTTTACTTTTTTGAATCTCTTTGCAGTTACATGGTTAACACTATATTGAGAAATAACTTTAGCTAGATCCTCTCTTTCGGAGTTATCGTAAACTATGATCTTGTAATTCAGACTATTAGCCAATGCGGAAACTTTTTTTAGAACAGAGTCCAGCCAATCAGCTCTGTCTCCCGGACCAACAGGTATAATTATTTCAACCACGAGTTTAGACTAAATTGAGTGGGATTAAAAGTATAGCCGTAATAGCTCACGGTTACTCCAATGAAAAATTCTCGGGAGAGGGAAAAGTATATCATGAAGTGATCAGGGCTCTACAAGACTCCAATTTAGGTAAAATACAGTTAGTAACTTTCTCTAAACCTAAGAGATATTTACCTTTCGAGGTGAAATATGTTGTTCCTTTTAGGATCACGAAACTTGACAAATATCAACGTCTTCTAACCCTATGGAAAGCTAGAAGCCTAACTCCTTCGATCTTCGTTAACCTCAGCGGTACGCTGTTAAAGTTATCAGACATAGCACCTCACTTAGCTTATTCTGCGGCACCAGCGTTCACCACACCCGGCAAGTATTCATCTTCTATATTTTGGCGATTATACCTTTACCCATTTGAAAAATATGTGAAAGCTCACTTGGATAAGAACGCTATTATAATATCTAACTCTCACTATTCTGCGAGAAAAATCGAGAGCTTAGGATTAAATGTAAGGACTGTAATTTACCCTCCCGTAGATGTTGAGGAGTTCATCACAAACAAACTTGATTCCAATAAGGAAGAAGCTATAATAACTGTAGCTAGGATAGAGAGAGGCAAAATGTTAGAAAATACTATAAATATAGCTAGATTAACTAAATTAAAAACGTATATAGTTGGTTCTTTAAGTGATAAAAATTACTTAGGAAAATTAAGAGAGATTTCTAAGGGCCTTGAGGTAGAATTCCTTACTGACCTTCCTAAAAGAGAACTGGTGTCACTAATGCAAAGGGTGTCTGTGTATTTCCATCCCACTGTAGGAGAGCACTTTGGTATACCGATTGTTGAGGCAATGGCTTCAGGGACGATCCCGATAGTTCCTTCTGAAAGTGGAGCTTCGGAAATTTTACCTAAAGACTTGAGCTATAGTTCATTAGAAGAGGCTGCAGAAAAGGTCAAAAAGTACGTCAAAGGATGGAATAATCTTAGAAAAGAACTCATAGAAAAATCAATGTCTTTTTCCTCTTCCAATTTTAGAACCAAAATTATTTCGATAATATCTGAGATAATAAAATAAGTTATGCGGGGGGTGGGACTTGAACCCACGCAGGCCTACGCCATCGGGGTACTTACCTTTGGGGTCCTAAGCCCGACCCCTTTGACCTTGCTCGGGCACCCCCGCACTTAATGAAATCGAGTATTCAGGTAAAAAACTTTATGCGAAAAAATTAGTCTTTAACTGTCTCCAACATGGACACAATGTTCCAGATAGAGATGCGAGTATGAGTAGGCATATTAGGATCCTGACTTATTTCCTCCAAAATTCCTATTGCATTAGCTGCCCTAACAGCGGGGCTCAACGTCTGATCTTGTAAGTTCCTTATCGCGTCAGTTGCTGCTCGCCTAATATTCCTTGGTACTCCAGTATCATTCACAATTTTTTGAAGCATAACTATTGCTTGTTTTATCTTAGCCTCGTTGTCGTAAAGTGATGCCATTGAAATCTCACCGATTCAATTATTAGTACTTATGGTTTTTTAGTTTATTACCCATTTTATATTATTGGTTAGTATGACAACCACAGATTCGGTAAAGAAAGCTGCTGACCTCCTGAGACAAGGAGCCACAATGTTAGATATGGCATGCCCTTTATGCCATATGCCTTTATTTAGGCTTAAGAACGGAGATATTGTATGTCCAACTCATGGAAAGGTTTATGTAGTAGAGAACGAGGAGGAAGAAAAGAAAATTACTGGTGCTATAACGTTAGATAAACTGGAAAACACTCTGTATAAGGGAATAGAATTCCTAGACCAACGGCTTAACAAAGATCCTCTTGATATTGATGCTATAAATCAAGTGATAAGATATTTAGAAGCTATTGAAAGAATAAATAGAATTAAAGGGTTAATAAATAAGAATAAATGATTGAATATACTTCTTCGACTACGTCATTTAACGACTTCTCCGCGTTAACCATTACTATGTTTTTCTCTCTTCTAGCAAGCTCAAGATACTTCTCCCTTACTATTGTAAGGCTTTCTATTTTTTCCTTAAAATTGAACTTATCGTTTTTCTGAATTCTTTGCAACGCTTTGTTAGGAGAGATATCCAAAAGGATAGTGAGAACTGGTTTCGGAAACTTTGAATTTACAGTTTCTATCCAGTTCTCCTCTATACCTAGGGCTGACTGATATGCAATAGAGGAATAAATATATCTGTCCATAAGAATAACGTCAGGATTCTGATTTATTAACTCTCTTAAATGATATGCCCTATCCGCAGCGAACAGTAACGTCAATGCGATTGGATCTTTCCAACCACTCTTCTCTATAAGACTTGTAATCTCATTAGTAAAAGGTTCCCTCGTGAGAACTATATTCTTACTACTAAACCGGTTTTTCAACCTCTGATAAACCATATTTGCTACTGTTGTCTTACCTGAGCCATCTATCCCTTCGAACGAGATTATTCTAAGCATTTTCTCACCCTTACTCTACTCTCGGTGAAGTTTTCGTTTAACCTAAATTCCCCCAATATCACCCCATCGAAATTTTCCACTGGTGTAAGAATTTCGACAATACCTAAATCCTCTTTTATATCTTTGATTAAACCAGCTCCTACTGTTTTCCCTTTATACGTTAAGCCCAAATAAAGTCCGAAGAGTTCGGCTCTGTCAACGTATAGCCCTTCACAAGGTTTTTCATCTATTAATTGTACATACTGGTTCCATGCCCTTATTAGGTTCTTAGAAATAGGTGTTCCGACAACTGTTCTCATATCGATCACATTTACTTTAGCGTTACTGAAATAATCTCTGTATTTCCTTGATCTATATTCTCTTCTCTTATTTCTGCTCCGATCTACGTTAAGCGGAAAAGGCTTTAATAACTTGACCTTTCTTAGTAAGTCTCTGGGCATATCTTTAATTATCCTTTGATCGAACGTGAGAATGTAATCTGGATCTATTGTATAGATTAGTTCAAGCTTATGCCTATAAGCGTGAAACCCCCTAACCCATCCATCGCTATCTATGACTACGTTGTCTGAATTGATTTCCTTAAGTGTAAGTAGTACTAGAAATATATGTAATCTCGGATTTGTTGATGGTGTTATACTTCCTAAAAATTCAATACCATCTATTCTACGTTGTGAAAGAAGTAACTTTTTCGAAACATCCTTAGAATATGCAATGAAAGCTGGCAAAAATATTGACGATTGTCCGACATCGGAATCTATTGTAGAACTTCCATATAAGTTTGCTAGAAAATTAGAAAAGTAAGTTTTTCCAGAATTTTCATCACCTAACACTATTATTTTTCCTCCAGATATTTCCTTTGCAATATTATACCATCCTAATGTTTTATATGACTGAATAATCTTACAGTTACTTTCTATCTCTGAGTTAGTTAAAGATGTCACAGTAAAGTAATTATCGGAGTTTATATCTAGCTTATCTCCTGCCCCTAACTCTATCCCTGATATCATTATTTTACCGTCTTTCACGTAGAGATCACAAGGACCTTGTATCACAACATCATAATCCGTTATTATTTTCATGAAGCTGACCTAAGTGCTATGATATAAGCCGCCCTAACATCTCTGTCTTTTATTTTGACAAACGGATTTCCAGAGGAACTACTTTTAGACTCATTAACCATCTTAGCTTGTTCAAAGTTCATCTTTACGATTCTGTAGACTAATTCACCTATTTTGTTACCTCCGCCTATTCCGATCTTAAGAGACTTATGAGGATAAGTTTGTATAATTTCTGATAATTGTTCATTTACATCTATTACATTAGCGTTTCTACTTTCTATTAGTTCACCGTCCCCTATCACTGCAATAGACAATTTATCCTTGTTAGTGTCTATTCCAATAAGTAGTTCATTAAAATATTGCTTACCCTTTATTTCACATAAAATTCTACCTAATAATACGTTCAATGGTACGAAATTAATATCTTCATCCTTAATTATTATTTCTCCGTCATCTGAGATTTTTATTCCCCTCTCTTTAAATACTCTAACTAAATCTCGATATTTCTTAGCATCAGATACCTTTATTGCAACCTTTTTTACCACAATTACTTAATTAATTCAGAGGAATTTAAAGATTTGAAGATTAGCGATTATATTTTCCAGAAGGGAAATATTGTTTCAATATACGGAGAGGCTGGTACTGGTAAGACTATTATAGGAGTACATGTAGCCTTAGAATTAGGAAATAGTCTTTATATTTCAACTAAGGACTCAAGCTATAAAGCAAGAGTGGAAAAATTAAAGGGAAGACCTGATGTTTATTTCACTCAAGCCCCTACCCAGCCTGAAATGATCTCAGCAATATTAAAAGCTTCTCAGCTGGGTTTACAATTAATTGTTATTGATCCCGTAAACTATTTGTATAAGTTATCTAGGAGAAAAAAGGATTTAGAATTACCACTAATTTTATGTCAAGGGTTTAGTAAAAATGGGATTAATAACAATAATAAAGTGTTATTATTATGGGATATTTCAGGAAATAACAGAGTAGCAGGTGAGTTATTTATGAGGAGGTTTTCTGACGAAGTACTGAGGATAACAAAAGGTGAAATCATTGGTAACTTGAGGGTTTGTAAATTTAGGATATTGGACTCTGGTGTTGTAGGGTGCTTATAGCCGCATTACTAGTAGGAATTGTATATTATTTACCCGCATTAGCTGCAAACGGTAGTGCACCCTTCGTCAAAAAGGGTACACCCATCGACTTTAGGAAAAAACTTAATGACGGTAGGAGAATTTTAGGAGATGGAAAAACCTTTGAAGGTTTACTATTAGCAGTCACTTTTGGTACGACTGTTGGAGCAATTATCTCCAGATTTTTAGGAGATGAATGGATATTTATTGCATTTTTTGAAAGCTTAGCTGCAATGATAGGGGATATGATAGGTGCTTTTATAAAGAGAAGACTCGGAATGGAAAGAGGACAGAGAGCTCCGTTACTAGACCAACTTGATTTCTTTGTATCTTCGACCTTAGTCTTAGTCTTAATGCACGTGAAGATCCAGATTGTTCAAATTTTATTTATAGGAATATTAGTAATATTTCTTCATTTATTTACCAACTACGTTGCTTTTCGATTAAAAATAAAAAGTGTCCCGTGGTAATTATTAATCATGCCAAAAAGAGGGAGTGAAAAAACTTATTCCACACTTAATAATGCTTATGTATTAATAATATTGATTGTCCTCATGGGAATCACTATATTAGGAGCGATAGCTTTCCCATATTATATTTCTCCGATAACCTACTCTAATGGAGGAGCTCCTCAGGCTGGTGGGATCGCTGTTCTTGCAGCAATTATAATTATGGGTGCTATTGCAGGTGTTTATTTCATAGAAAACAGAAATTATGAACTTGGTGGAATCCTTTTAATAATGTCACTACTTATCGTAGCAGTTTATGTATGGGTATCGTACGGTTCCAATGCAATTAAATTTATATTTAACATCTGACAGTGTGAAATGTGATTATCAATGGAACCAATAAAAATTACGCTCTCTAGTGGTAGGGAAATTATAATTGATGAAAACGCTGTTAAGATTCTTAATGAATATGTTAGAACACAAATGACACTAGAACAATTAGCAAAGAAATTAAATCTTACTGGATGGGAAGAGGCATACGATCTAATAAAACAGCTCCCATCTCATATAATGTGGACTCCTATATCTATCCTTAATAAAATGAGTAATTCCACAAAAGGAAGCTAAAATCTAACTTGTTTTTGAATCAAACTTTTCTGTAGCACTCAGGTCTTGATTCATATATTAAGCCCTGCTTTCTCATATCCGTAATTAGTTTTTCTATGCTTTGTTTATCTATACCGACGCTTTCACCTTCTTTAATTATATCTTTAACCTTAGCACACTCATTAATAGATAACGTATCAATTATTTCAAGGATTTTCGCCATTTTCTCTCTTGCACTCTTAGGCTTACCAGTCATTATAGTGTCTATATCAATTTTACCTGACTCCACATCTAATCCTACGTTTTCTAAGAAGATTCTCATAATATTAATAGCCCTCTCAGCGTCTTCTTTAGTTACCTCACTTTTCAACGCCATTTTAGCATAGGCCTCGGATATTCTTATTAACGCTTCCAACTGACGGGGTGTAATCATAATTGGGGAATCTACACTTTCTACACTTTTACGTCTCATCTCTACGAAGAAATCTTGCAATAATTTTTTCGCCTCTTCACTTAGCTTTGGTGAGACGTTCTTCCTAGCATAGGCTATATATTTCTTCAATAAGTCTATATCAATTACACTTTGTGTATTGTTTCTATTTCCATGAACATTAAGAATGTGTGATGCTAGATATACATCGGATTCCCCAGGGTTATCAATCAAGATAAATATCAGGTCGAACCTTGAGAGTATCGTAGGAGGTAGATTAATGTTCTCTGATATTCCTCTTTCCTTTATGTATCTTCCTAATTTAGGGTTACCTGCAGCAATAACCGTAGCTCTCGCATTTAACTTTGCTACAATACCAGCTTTAGCGATTGAGACTGTTTGTTGTTCCATAGCCTCATGAATAGCTACTCTATCATCATCTCTCATTTTGTCTATCTCGTCAATTACGGCCACTCCTCCATCCGCTAGGACTAAAGCACCTGCCTCTAAGTAAAAATCCCCGCTATTTTTATCTCTGGTTACAGTCGCCGTTAATCCCGCTGCCGTAGAACCTTTGCCAGTAGTATAAACTGCTCTGGGTGCGACCCTTGATGCAAACTGTAATATCTGTGACTTAGCTGTACCTGGATCTCCTATAATTAAAACGTGAATATCGCCTCTTATTCTAGTTCCGTCATTTAATAGTTTACTAACACCTCCAAATAACGCAAGGGCTATTGATTCTTTTATTTCCCAATGACCATATATAGATGGGGCTATTGAGGATATTATTTTCTCCCTTATCCATGGATCCTTAGCTAACTCCTTAATTTTCTTTTCATCTTCTTCGGATATTTTAACCTCGTCTAGTACTTTTTGAGATATCTCGATGCTATTAACTTTAAGGTAGAAATCAAATACGGACTTGCTTCCTCTTTTTATTTGTGAATCTTTCTTAATCTCTAAAATTCCTACAATTTTCACCCTATCACCTGGTCTTGCTACGTCCACTAAATCGTCTTCAAACACAACTTCCAATTGTCTTGGTAATTGTCCAGGTGGTATTTCTTCTGGTCTTTCTTGTACCACTGCTTTCTGATAATCAATGAAAGTTGATTTGTCTTCAATTAATCTAAATTGCCCAGCTTTACCACATACTGGACATGTGGAAGGTAATTCTATTATTTCACCCATATCGTCATCAGGCCATGAAAATTCTTGCATACAATCAGGGCTTATATGCTGATAAACAGCCTTGCTAAGTCGTTCCTTCACTGGTGTAGACTTTACTAAGATCCCTTCTATCGCGATAAGTTTACCAATATCATTACTTCTTATTTTCCTTAGTTCTACGACTCTAGGTATATTTGTTACCCTAAGGTGAATATTTGATATTTCGTATTGAAATTGCGGATCTTTTTCTATTATGTAATCATAAATTTTTCTTTCTAGAATTGGAATGATCTCTTTAGGAGAAGTTATTAAGAGAGTAGCCAGTTCTTGATTAAAAGAGAATAAGTCTGCAAAATTTACATAGAAGCTTTTCTTTCTATAAGCTATTATTTCATTAATTTGATTTAAATAGGATTTACCTCTGTTGTCCTTAAAGGTAGTAATAAATTCTATGAATAATTCTCCATAGTCAACTTGTTTAGCTTCCAATTATATCACCTATTCCGCGTTCAATTACACTCTTTATTGTTTTATACACTAAAAATTCTTCATTAGTCATTCTATCAATCAAACTTTCATCTGAAATATTGAGAAATGCTAACTGCATAATTTTCCTGATTCTGATAGAGACTATCTCATTTACCACTTGGTCTAATTTTCTAAGTAGCTCTAGTGCTTGTAAATCATTTTTTCTTTTTAATTCATCCCTTAAAAGTTGAACTCGATGATAAAAGTCCTTAGGAAGAGCTGAAAGAGATGCTGGGGTATTTATTGTTTGCTTCTCTTGGAATAGGATTCTGCCGAGTTCATCGATGCTAATCACATCAGTTATTTTAACAACGTTTCTCTCTTGTAATACTATACCTAACCACGTAGATACCTCATCTTCGCTACCTTTTGATAGCATAATTTCTTCAAACCCATTGTCATACGGACCCCAATCATCTAATACTAAGACCTTTTTTTTAGTAAGCATCATAACCCTATTAATAGCTTTTATCTTAGTAGTAATCACAAGTTAAGGTTTGTATAGTAGTGCTTAAAAGGTATACTATTGTGAACCCAGTTCTTTTAGTAACTGCTAGAAAGAACAAGGAAAATAAATGTATTATCGAGATCATGAACAGAATACTAATTAGAGATATAAATGCTAAGATTGAAGAAGTAGTAAAAAATGTGTTTTTAGTGTACTCTAGCTTATCCCCAATGGAGGCATATGGACTTTTATTTTCTGCTCGCCCATCATGTATTGCTAAAGTATATCCAATCCATTTCATGATTCCGAGTACTCAAGAGGAAGAAATTATTCGGAAGACTATTGAAAACGCTAAAAAGATTGTGAAGACTTCGTTTTACGTAGATTGTCACAAGAGGGGAATTGAAGTAAATTGCAGACAAATTGAGATAGGTATAGGGTTAGGTCTAAAGGGTTACGCTAAAGTTGATTTTAAGAAACCGGATTTTATAGTTGTTATTAACGTTATTCCTAATTTAGCTACAGTCTCGTATGTTAAAAATACTTTCGGCTAACTCTCTCAGTTATGAAATATATAGTATTACTCGAAAATTAGATTTAGGTGAAAGTTTTGGTTGACCTCAAAGACTTGATTGAAAATACCATTGAAGGTAGTACAGTGTTTAATAATCTATCAGTTCTTAATCCAGAACACATTCCTGCGAACTTACCCCACAGAGAGACACAAATAAAAGAACTTACTGTTTCGTTTAAAGATCTTATATTAAACCCTGGAGGAACTTCTATAAGGACAGTAATAGTAGGTAGAACCGGTACTGGAAAGACTGTAACCACCAAGAAATTCGGTAAGGAACTTCAAGATATTGCAAATAAAAAAGGGATAAGGTTATTCTACGTTCACGTTAATTGCCATAGGCAAAGAACTCTTTACCTTATGCTAATGGAGATAGCTCAGAGTCTAAGGTTACCATTACCTAACAGAGGGCTTTCCTCGCAAGAAACTTTCAAGTTAATTTACGACTACTTAGAGAGGAAAAATATACATCTACTATTAACCTTAGATGAATTTGACTATTTCATTAGTACATCTCCCGTGGAAGATATATATTTCTTGGTAAGGATATATGACGAATTAAATGTAAACGTAAAAAGACTTCACTATATCTTTATAGTTAGAGAACTGACAAGCCTTTCAAGTCTTGATAAGAGCATTAAAGACCACATAATTAAGAACGTTATAGAGTTTCCACCTTATAGTTCTTTCCAACTTTATGATATATTACAAGACAGAATAGTTAATGAAAAAGCATTTAAACAAAACGCCGTTACTGACGAAGCAGTCAAGTTCATTTCTGACATTCACGGAGCGGATAAAGGAGGAAGTGGAAACGCAAGACTTGCGATAGAAACATTGGAATTGGCTGGAAGAATAGCGGACGCCGAAAGTTCGCCTATAATAACAATTGAGCATGCAAAAAAAGCTAACTCAAAAATTAACCCAGAAATAAGCATTATCACAGATACGATAAGAGACTTGGACTTACATTACTTACTTTTACTAAAAGCAATCTCGTCTTTACATAAAAAATATGAAGAGGACTTCTTCTCTATGGGAAAAGTAGAAGAAGAGTACAGAAATATAAGCTCTTTATTGGGTGAAGAACCCAGAAGACATACACAGTTATTCGAATATATTAGGAGGCTAAAGCTAATGGGACTAATAATAACTCGACACAGTGGTAAAGGAATGAGAGGAAGAACTACACTTATATCCTTACCAGTTCCAGTCTCAGTAGAGTTAGAAAACCTTCTGGATCAGGAAATAAAAAGGAGGTTACAGAAATCACAAGTGAACTCCTAAATTCAGAAATTATAAGAATACTCTTTATCTTATTCAAGGAAGAAGAAACAAGCATAAGTAAGCTGTATAAAAAAACTAGAATTAATTATAAAAAACTAGAAAAAGATTTAGAATTGCTTGAAGACAAACACATCGTTGAGATAATAAAGGGTGATAAGTCTAAAATAATTAGACTGAACTACTCAAACCCAAAAGTGATAATATTAAAAAACTTGTTTGAGGAATTGGAAAATATATGACAGAAGCAAAAATAGTAGACATTTCTAAGAAAGACGTAATCTTAAGGGAAGCTATAGCAGAGGGTTTTATAAAACTTAAGAAGGAGACACTTTCTCTAATAAGAGATAGTAAAGTGGAAAAGGGAGACGTAATCAATACCGCTAAAGTTGCCGGCTTTCTAGCTGCCAAGAAGACTCCTGAATTAATCCCCATGTGTCATCCTGTCCCGCTAGAATTTGTAGATATTGACATAAAGATAGAAGACGAAGGACTAAGAGTAATTACAACCGTAAAAGCCAATTATAAGACTGGGGTAGAAATGGAAGCTCTTACAGCTACCTCGGTAGCATTATTAACTATATGGGATATGGTCAAGAAATATGAAAAAGATTCTCAAGGCCAATATCCAGAAACTCAAATATCTCATATCAGGGTTATTAGAAAGACTAAGATCTACGACGATAATACCTCCTAGTCCCTGTTTTACCCGCTTTTGATCCTGAAGCCTCACTTTCTTCACTAGGTTTCTCGCCCGATAAAGTCAGGATAATCTTCTTTTCTCCCTCTGTAAGTTCTAGTTCTTTATCTATCTTATCCTTATACTTCTTGTAATATTGAACTAAATAAGGTAAGATTCCTTCTAATGTTTTTGTTGAAGAATTATGTAGATGATTTGATATCTTTCTAAGTAGGTTATCTAGATTCTCCCTGTTTTCCTTGCTTTTAGCTAATAACTGGATATATTGTGGAAACTGATACTTAACCCATTTAGCCTTATAAGTAGGTTTCTTCTTTTCTAAAGATGCAAAAGCTACTCCAGGGCCCATCAAATCAAAGACATAAGATAAAAGATCCCATTCACCTTTCTTAGCTCTACTTAAAAATATAGACGCTCTACTAAGAGCGTCATAAGCTCTCCATATGTCTTCTAAAGCCTCATACTGTAAAGGAATGTTTTCATCTAACCATCTCATGAGGAGCTCATAATCAATTTGAGTACTAGTAGCGGCGTTCTTAGCTTGCCAATAATATTTAGCCCAAAATATATCTCTAAGTGCTTCAAAGGGATCAAGTTCTCTATCCTTCTTCCTTACTAATTCTTTTACAGTTTCGGCTGTTACTTTACCGTAACCTTCAGCTACTCCTTGTAACATATTTATTGCGTATCTTGCATCTCCTTCACTTTGTTCTACGATGTAGTCTAGTGCATCATCACTACATTGAATTTTTTCCGCGTCACAAATCTTTTTTAAAATCCTCCTCATGGGATACTTAGTAAGTCTCTTCAGCTCAATCATCTTTACAGCGTTCCTAAGAGGCCTTAGTGACGGATCCCACGGATCATTAGCAGTTAGAATTATAGGATATTTTGTCTTTTGAATTAACTCTAAAATCGCGTCTATTGCGCCAGCATCTTCTCTAGAACTAATTCCGTCAGCTTCATCCAAAAGTATAAGCTTACCTCTTACACCGAATAAAGAACCAGTAGTGGCTGCTTGTTCGGCTATACTCCTTATTTGCATGATGTTTCTTGTATCACTTGCATTCATTTCTATTAATTCGAGTTTGTAATCTCTAGCTAAGGCCTCCGCTATTGTCGTTTTACCTACACCTGGAGGCCCATAAAGTAAGATAGCTTTCGAAGTAGGGTTTTTACTGTTTAACCAACTTTCGATCCATTCCTTAATTTCCTTCTTTGCATCTTCCTGATTCTCTACATCTTGTATAGATTTAGGTCTATATTTTAAAAACCACTGTAAGGGCAATTATGAACCACCGTACTTCTGAGCATATAACGCCATTTTAGCTAGAAACGCATTCAATTGAATTTCATCGTCTGCTCCCTCTATAATTCTAAATTCTACCTCACCAGCGTAATCTACTAGAACTACCTTTAACTCATCAGGTATGTTTATTTCATTACCAGTTAGCTCTCTGTGAATCTGCTTAATAATGTCCTCTCCAGATAGCCCATAATTTACTAACAAGTTCCTTAGTTTCTCTCTGGCTTGCATGAACTTTCCTTGTAGAGCTAAATTTAACATTTCCCTAACTTCCTTAGGTTGTGCTAATCCCAAAACTTTATACACAGCTTCTACAGTCACTTTTCCGTAAGCGGAAGCAGCTTGAAGAATATTGATAGATTTTCTCATATCACCAAGAGTAATATCATAGATAGTTTCTAAAGCCTTCTGTTCAACATCTACTTTCTCGCTCTTCGCTATGTACATTAGCCTGCTTACTACGTCCTCTCTTTTCAATGGATAAAATCTAAATAAAGCCGTCCGTGACTGTATCGGTTCAATTATTTTGCTCAGATAGTTACATGCTAGTATAAACCTAGTAGTTTCTGTATATAACTCCATTGTTCTTCTTAGCGCTTGTTGTGCGTCTGCAGTCATATTATCCGCCTCATCAAGTAAGACAACCTTAAATGGAATTTCCCCAGCTACAATAGTTCTAGCGAACTCCTTTACCTTATTTCTTATAACGTCAATACCTCTTTCATCGCTTGCGTTAAGTTCTAAGAAGTATTGCCTATAATTATCACCATATAGATCATGCACAAGAGCTAATGCAGCTGTGGTTTTTCCAGTCCCAGGTGGTCCGGAGAATAACAAGTGCGGCATGTTTTTTTCTTTTACAAATTTCTTTAATCTCTCTACTATATCTTTTTGATTTACTATGTCGTCTAATGTTCTAGGTCTATATTTTTCAGCCCAAAGCACTTCTTCCTCTTGCATTTATTTCACCTTCTTTTATACTTGCCCATTATAACCCCTTTATCAATTATGTGTCCTTCCATCATACTTTTTAATTCATCAGCAGTAACCCCGTGCTTCTCGGGTAGCTCCACATCTAAAGCGTAAACGTTGAAGTAATATCTATGTGGAGGATGTGTCCTGGGCGGACAAGGACCTCCATATCCAACACGACCAAAATCATTTACCCCTTGAATCGTGGAAGAAAACTTTATCACTTTTGGTATGTTCTTAGGTAATTTATTATCCTTAATATTATAAATCACCCAGTGTATAAAAGTTCCTCCTGGAGCATCTGGATCTTCCACTATTATAGCATAACTTTTTGCACTAGTTACATTATCCCATTCTAGATCAGGAGAAATATCAGAGCCGTCACAAGTATATTCTTGAGGAATCATATCTTCATTTTTAAATGAACCACTTTTGACGTTCATATAGAGAATTACAAGTGCAAAAATAAAACACTAACTCTGCTTCTTGTTTAAGTAAAATTCTTGCTCCTGATGCCCTTGCTTAGTTATTTTTGCAACAATTACACCAGTACCGGTATAAGGATCTCTTTTTAACGACGAGAATATAGCCCTTTTAGCCAGTTCAGCTGCTTCATCTAAAGTGAGATCTTGCCTATAACTATCTTCTATAACACCAATGGCCTCTACGGAGCCAGATCCCGTAGCCGTATAATCTTCTTCTATGAAATCGCCTAGATAGTCAAGGTTATATAGCCTAGGCTTGTCGTCAACCCCTCCTATAAGTATTTGAACTAAGTACGGAAAATACTTAGACGTTGATAGTAAGGTAGCTAAGTATGTAGCTAAAGCCTTAACAGTAATAGGCCTAACGCTTGTTATTTTGTTGTAATGGTACAGATTTTTCAATATATTGTAAATATATTGTAAGTCAGCTACACTTCCAGCTGTTGTAATTCCAATATTGTCAGATATATATAAGACCTTCCTAACGTACTTATGTGCAACATAAAAACCTGCGCTAGCCCTTCTATCTGCAGCTAGGACAACTCCATCTTTAGTCTTTATACCTACTGTTGTAGTTCCTTTCAAGATTTTGTTATGAATATCGATATTCTGAGGCAATCTACTCATTTCACAAAACCCTAATTTTATTCACCTATCAGTTACTAATAAATCCAACAATGCCTAAAATACGTTCAGCGATATCAAGCACTACGCCGTCTTCATAAGGTAAACCGCTAATCATTAAACCTATAGGTAATCCATTAATTCTTTCAACTGGTATAGATATTGATGGAGCTCCCACAACGTTAAAGATTTCTGTATTACTAACCAAAATATCCCTATATTCTAGTTCTCGTCCTACTACGTCCGATATCTTAGGTGCAGAAGCTTTCGTGGTAGGCGAGATCAAAACGTCAACCTTGTTAAACATTTTAATATATTCTTCTATTATAATCCTTCTTATTCTCATAGCATCAACATACTCATACCCGGGGATTACGCTCCCCATCTCCAGTAATTTTTTGACATCGTCAAAGTATCTATTCTTATTTTGATTAAACCAGTTCTTGTGATAAGAATAAGCTTCTGAGAGAGCTATCACTTTCCTCACATAAGGAGAATATTTTCTAACGATTTGACTATCAATATCGACTATGTCATAATAACTGGATAATTTATTTATAAATCTTAGAAGAGTCTTAGATGCTTGATCTTCTCCAAATAGAAACATACCCAATCTGGGCTTTCTCTTTGCTTGATACGTAAAAGGTAGTTTATCCTCAACTACTGAATCTAAAACCTTATAGAGAACTTTCATATCTCTAACTAGAAAACCTATAGTATCAAAAGTCCAACTGAAGGGAATAACCCCGTCAGTCGGAATTAAGCCAGTTGTAGGCTTATACCCTATAACACCACAAAGGGATGCCGGAATTCTAATAGACCCACCCGTATCTGTTCCTACGCCTACGTCAGCTAAACCTAATGCTACGGCTACCGCAGAACCACCACTAGATCCTCCTGAAATTCTTTCAGGATCTATAGGGTTTTTAGCAGGGCCAATGACCGATGATGTGTTAGTTGCACCCATAGCGAATTCATGTGTGTTTGACTTCCCTACTATTTCTCCTCCTTCATCTGAAATTTTCTGTGTTATTGAGGCGTTTTTTGTAGGTATATGTTTAAAAAACCTTGAACCTGCAGTAGTAGGTAAACCTTGAACATTTATTATATCTTTTATTGCAAATTTAAGCCCGCTTAGTTTACCTCTCTCCTTACCCTTGACCCTTTGCAGCGTAATAAAGATATTGTACTTTGAATTTAAGCTTTCTAAACTCATCTTTGGTCACGCAAAATAACGGTTCTGGGAGTTCGATCTCGCTATTATTCTTCATAATATACACTTAATAATTTCCGCTGTGATATTTTAAAAATTTTATGTTGAAAATTTATTGTTTATTATTCACTTACTAATTTTTATTTCATTACATTTAATAAATTAATCTTTATGTGGTAGCTAAATATTTATATTGTTTGTACAATTTAAACTTATCATGAAGGCTATCGTTGTTCCAGGTCCAAAACAAGGTTACAAGTTACAAGAGGTACCAGATCCTAAGCCCGACAAAGACGAAGTGGTAATAAGAGTCGATAGAGCTGCATTATGTTATAGAGATCTACTTCAACTTCAAGGATTCTACCCGAGAATGAAATACCCAGTAATTCTAGGGCATGAAGTGGTAGGAACCATAGAAGAAAAAGGAGAAAATGTAGAGGGATTCGAAGTTGGTGACAAAGTAATTTCTCTTCTATACGCTCCTGATGGTACATGCGAGTATTGTAGAATAGGAGAGGAGGCTTATTGCCACCATAGGTTAGGATACTCAGAGGAACTAGACGGATTTTTCGCAGAAAAGGCTAAAATAAAAGTAACGAGTCTAGTAAAAGTACCTAAAAACGTTAGTGACGAAAACGCTGTGCTAGTACCTTGTGTTACTGGAATGATATATAGGGGAATCAGAAGGGCTGGTGGCATAAGGAATGGAGAATATGTATTAGTAACTGGGGCTAGCGGCGGAGTAGGCATTCACGCAATCCAAGTGGCTAAGGCTCTGGGGGCTAAGGTAATCGGCGTTACAACATCTGAGGAAAAAGCGAAGATAATAAAACAATATGCAGACTATATAATTGTAGGAACAAAATTCGCTGATGAAGCCAAAAAAATAGGCGATGTAACATTAGTAATAGATACAGTAGGAACTCCAACTTTTGATGAAAGCTTGAAGTCGCTTTGGATGGGTGGTAGAATAGTCCAAATAGGAAACGTAGATCCAACACAATCCTATAATCTAAGATTAGGCTACGTAATTTTAAAGGATATAAAAATAGTAGGACATGCGTCTGCAACTAAATATGATGCGGAGCAAACTCTGAAATTAGACGCTGAAGATAAGATTAAGCCAGTTATAGCAGGTACTGTCTCGTTAGAGGAGATCGATAAAGGATATCAGATGATAAAAGATAAAAACAAAATCGGTAAAGTACTAGTAAAACCATAAATGGTATTATAGTATAATCTACAATGTGGAGATAAAATTTTCATCAATTAAAGTACCGTCTAGCTTAATCCCCCATGAAAAGGAGGAAATCGATCAGACTAAACAGATTTCAGAATATATTTACGAAGCAGTCCGCAATTCGGATGTGATTGATTTAGATATAGATGAAAAAACACTTTTTATCTATTCTATATTCACAAGTAAATTAGTAGATAACGTACTCGAGAATTCTTATTCTTACCTTTATGGGCTTAAAGGTTACAAGTACTTGTCTGGCGATATATCCATAGTACTAAGTGAGACTATCACATTTGCTACTCTACATACACTATATGACGTAAAGATCGAAAATATATTGCCTTTTAGAACTGTGAAATATTTAGGGACGATAGCGGATGCCCTTATAGATCTTGAAAAAGAATTGAAATTAGCTAAAGAACTAGAGACGGAGAGTGGACTATTATTTATAAATGTTAGAGCAGCTATGAGCCCTAGGTCTTATTATGTAGTGGATAAAATTTGGAAAAGTATACTCAACTTAGAATTGGTCAGATATCCAGATAATTATGGCTTAATATCATTGTTAACTAGAGATAAAGAAACTCTAAAAGAATCTTTCATATTCATCACACCTCAGTAAGAGTGAGAGAATATGAATTGTAAGAATCTAAATAAGGCTATAGTGATGTTATGGGTAGGAGATTCAAAGGAAGCCGAGGAAGACGCAAAGGAGTGTATGAATTTGTTAAAAGAGGAAATCCCTAATTTAAGAATTCTAATTAAAGAAGCTAAGATAGAAGCCGAAAGTGAATATTTGCTACCTAAAACACTTAGAGAAAAGGGATTAAACCCCGAAGATTTGCTTAAGCTAGCAATGTACGAGTTATCAAGAAGAATATATCTTTTTAGTGGTAATACTAAAAGCAAGGAAAGATCAGGAGTTATATATCTATGGCTAGATTTAGGAGTCAAAAAGATACTTAGAGGTTACTGTGAGGATTGCTATGGATATGTAAGTACATTACTAGGTAGCGGATTTGTAGTGATGGTAGATGGTGTAATCTATGCGGAATTTTTAGGTACTGATGAAGATAAAGCTGTGGAATCCGTATTAGGGGCAATTAAAGGACATAGAAAGAACAAATGAGAGAATGGCTTTAATAGATACTTTTAGTTATTCGAACATATTATCTTAGATAGGAGAAAATTATGTTAGAAAAGGGTAATGTAATAGCGTTTACTTTTTATACTTTCTTTTATGTTTGTTTTTTGCTGGGCCCGTAGCTCAGCCAGGTGGAGCGGCGGGCTCTTAACGAAAAGAGCCAGGTAGAGGGAGATACCCGTAGGTCCCGGGTTCAAATCCCGGCGGGCCCGCGCTATTTATTTTCTACTTAAAAATATTATGAAACCCACGTACGCCAAGTAGCCGAATATGACTAGAATTATCCCAAAATTTATGATTTTTATAAAAATAGGTGAGATATTAAACCCGCCTAAGTTTATTTTAAACCCTAGAAAAATAACTAAAAATGATAAGAATACAATGGATAGAGAAAATACAAATAGAAACAAGCCCAGCATCCTTATTTTAAGTTTATAACTTATATCCATAGATCAGATCCCTCACTGCTAATCTAACTGCTTGAGCTGATGAATAATTAGGCTTCCATCCTAACTGTTTTATCTTACTAATGTCAAGTAGCATAAATCTGACATCACCAACCCAGCCTCTACCCTCTCCTTTATCTATATATTCGTGTACTGGAGTCAGATTCATCTCCTCTTCTACTATTTTCGCAATTTCGTCCACAGTTATCCAATCTTCATTACCTACATTAAATGCATCATATAGACCGTTAAACTTTTTTTCCAGAGTTAGAAATGCGTCTATTACATCAGTTATATATATGTAACTTTTCCTCTGCTTACCATTCCCCAATATTTCTAATTTGTATGGATTTTTTCTTAATTTTTCTACAAAATCCTTTATAACACCATGAGACACCCTACCCCCCGTTACATTCGCCAATCTAATAGATATACCTTTTATTCCGTAGACTCTAGAATAATATTCAAGCAAATGCTCTCCTAAAAGTTTGAATACACCGTAATTAGAAATAGGCTTTAGTTCCGCATTTTCAGGTGTAGGTATTTTGTCTGTCTCTCCATAAACTGTGGATGAAGAGGCAAATACTAATAAACTGACGTCATTGCGCCTTGCCATTTCGAGCACGTTAAATGTTGCAATTACATCTCTACTAAAATGCTCGTAGGAATTAATCATAGACGTCCTAACATCTGGATTTGCAGCCAAATGGTAAAGTATGCTTCCAGCTTGTATTTTTAAACTAGAAGTTGAACTATCTCTTAAGTCGATATTGAGGTACTTAGCCTTCTTATTCACATAATTACCATTGGAAAAGTCATCAATTACTACGATGTCGTTATATAATTTCGTTAACGCATCTACCAAATGACTGCCTATATATCCTGCTCCACCGGTAATTACATAACTCATTTTATTAGCTAATCTAAGATTTAGTGCATTTATATAAATTAATCTTACTTGATTATCTTTGAAAATAAATAGCGCGGGCCCGCCGGGATTTGAACCCGGGACCTACGGGTCGCTTCCCGCGACCCACGGTTAAAAGCCCGCCGCTCTACCTGGCTGAGCTACGGGCCCAGCAAAAAACAAACATAAAAGAAAGTATAAAAGATTTACTTGAACTACTGATGTAAAATTCTACGAGAAATATTTTGACACTTAAAACAATGTTCAAAATTGTTTTACAATTTTTCAAATATTTATTTCAATTTATTAATTTCATCAACTATTAGTTTAATTAGTTTGTATTTTCCATGTTTTTTCTTTACCATGATTAAGCCAACTATACCTGACGCAGGATGGATCTTATCTTGAAAAATTTCCGGTTCTAATTCTAACCTTTTGGTTATCTCATAGATTGTATTAAGATCTATCTTTTTATTAGATAGTTTTCTTATTTTTCTACCTTTTCTTCTGCTTGGAGCTAGAAAATAAGCCAACCATATTGCTACTTTATTACCTTCATAATCTCTTAAACTCATTCTTTGATTAACACCGCATTTATAACTCCGTCTTGTCCAGGTCTAGAAGTCACTTTAGCCTTCCCGAGCTCTGTCTGTATTATGCTACCCTTTACAATTATCCCTCTTCTAGCATACTCTCTATTAGCAGGGGTTTCTATCACGTTTAAGATCTTCGCTTTCTTGACTTTTTTAGTCTGAGGATCAAGTATATTAACATAAGACGCATATGCTAACCTGACTTTAATGTTTCCTCCCATCACCCTTTCTTTTACTCTTACATCCTTATCGCTTAACTTAGTTTCTGTTGGAGGTGAACCTAGTTCAAATTTCCTCTTGTCTCTATGCTTATGCTTTAGTCCGCCAGTTATCTTTCGAAGATCATTGCCTTGGAAATATCCCATGTGGTGATTTATTAAAATATGTCAAATATAAAGTTTAAGCTCCGAAATTCCTCTTCCTTCTTTGATACGATCTAATTGCCCTCCATAGATCAATCTTCCTAAAGTCAGGCCAATAAGCTTCAACGAAAAATAGTTCAGAGTAAGCAATATGCCATAATAAGAAATTACTTATCCTAATCTCACCTGAGGATCGTATAACTAAATCAATATCATCTAACTCACTGTCATATAAATAATTCTTAAAGGTCTCTTCGTTTACATGTTCTGAGTTTATTTTTCCAAGCTTATTGTCTTCTAAGATCTTTTTTACTGCATCTAAGATCTCTTGTCGACCACCATAACATATTGCCAAGGTTAGCTTCCGTTTATTATATGTTTCCGTTCTTTTTCTTAGTTCGTTTATTAAATCTTTAATTTCTTCTGGTGTTTTCTCTAATTTTCCTATAGCTCTTACTTTTACTTCATACTTATATATAATGTCTCCTTCAAGTAATTCTTCTAGGCCAGCTTTTATATATTTAAATATAATAGAAAGTTCAAGATTACTTCGCTTGTCACAGTTTTCTGTTGATAAAGCGAAAACTGTGATATTTTTAACACCCATATCTAATAACCATATAAGTACTTCCCTAAGTTTTTTGTAACCATTTTCATATGCATCATTAATTGAAAGACTGTTTGTTCTCGCCCATCTTCTGTTTCCATCTGGTATTATACCGACGTGGTTTGGAAAGGGGCCGTTTTTTATCTCTTTCCATAGTACATATTCATATATTTTATAAATTGGTAAAAGTAGAAAATTTTTCAATCTTTCTTTGAGCATAATTCTTCTATCGCTGATACATAAGTATTTATTGATATAAATATTTCTTCCAAAGATATACGCTCTTGATCAGTGTGCTCAAGTCTTGAGTCACCCGGACCGTAATCAACAATCTGATTCGAAATTTTATACAAGATGTTCATGTCACTGGTACCGTATTTCCTCACTAATGAAGGCTTAAGCCCTTGTTTTATTAACCCTCTCATAATCACTTTGACTAAATCTGAATTAATATCGACTTTTACAGGGGGAACGTCTTCTACTACTGCGACCTCGCAGTCTTTATATACATCTTTAAGATTAAGTATAATCTCCTGCTTTGAGGATTTTACTGAATACCTAATGTCGAAATGAATCAGCCCACTAGATGGACTTTTATTAATATATTCACCTGCCGTAAATATAGTTGGTATAATAGAAGGAGCTTCGTAAGATTTAGGGAACTTAGTTACTTGTAATAGTCTATTTGCCATGTCTACTATTAGGTTAGAGGTAGCAGAGGAAGAGTGTTCTGATACCCCCTTACACCTTATATCTACATGCAAAACTCCTCTGTATTCCACAACAATTCCAGTAGTGTTAGATGGCTCACCCACTATAATATAATCGTATTTTTTACCACTGTTAACTAGTTCTCTAGCCCCCTTACTTTTATTCTCTTCGTCAGACAATGCGGCGAAGCTTACATTATATCCTTTTTCGTTTAATATATAAGTAGCTAACAACATCGCCACCAAAGGACCCTTATCGTCTATTGCCCCCCTACCGTATATTACTTGATTTTCCTCTTTAGGTTCAATAAAGCCAGGGACTGTATCTATATGAGACACCAATAAAATCTTTGAACTCTCACTACCTAAGTAATAAGATTTAGAAGGAGTAAACTTTAAATTTAAATTTAGCTCTTGTGAAACCTTCTCAAAGAAGGGAAGAGCCTTTTCCTCTTCCCCAGAAGGGGTATATGAACTTAATAATTCAAGGAGATACTCTTTGGCTTTCTGTTTTAAGTAATCCCTGCCTAATTGCATTTGCAGCTTCCTCCATATCCTCTTGAGTAATCACATAAGGTGGTAATAATCTTATTACTGTAGCTCCTGCTTTTAATACTAATACTCCACTCTCTTGTGCTACTTTTAAAGTGATGGATGGTGGAAACCTTGTGTCTATACCGATCATAAGTCCTTTCCCCCTAATCTCTCTAACTGACTTTAAATCCCCCAACTTGTCTCTTAGGATTTTCATAAACAGCTCTCCTTTGTGATATGCCTGTTCATGAACTTTCTCTTCATGTAATACTTTACTTGCAGCAGTTACGGCAGCCATTGCCATAGGATTTCCTCCGTAAGTACTTCCGTGATCACCTTCCTCTAGCTTATTAGCAATCCAATCTGGTAGAAATAACGCGCTAACTGGAAATCCACCACCAATTGCCTTACCTGCTGTAACGAGATCTGGTGTTATGCCGTAATGTTGATAAGCCCATATTTTCCCTGTTCTACCAAAACCAGCTTGTACTTCATCTACAATTAATAAAGCTCCGACTTTTTCAGTGGTTTCTCTTAAGGCTTTCATGAATTCTTCCTTTGCAGGAATAACCCCGCTCTCTCCTTGGACAGGCTCTACTATAACTGCAGCCGTATTGTTATCTATTTTTGACAAGTCGTTAATATCGTTAAAATTTAGAAACTCTACTGGTGAAACTAATGGTTCAAAAGGTTCTCTATACCTCTTGTTCCAAGTAACAGAAAGAGCACCTGATGTCCTTCCGTGAAAGGCGTTCTTAAACGCAACTATCTTTTTCCTTCCAGTTATCTTTCTTGCAGTCTTTAATGCGGTTTCGACAGCTTCTGTACCACTGTTAAGTAGTATAACGTTATCCATAGTACTGGGTTTCACTTTATCTAAAGCATCAAGCATCTCGTCTCTAATTGGTGTTGAAAAAGAATTAGATAAGGTGATTATCTCATTCATTTGCCTATTTAAATAATGAATCACGGTTTTGTTTCTATGTCCGAGAAATGCTACTCCTATTCCAGTATGCATATCTAAATATCTTCTACCATACTCATCCCAAACGTATTGACCTTCTCCTTTAACTATTTTTAATCCTCTATCTCCATATAATTGTATTAATTTCATTTTCTCACCCATTCCGATATTTTCTTAATTAGATATTGTGATACATTGAAGTTATTTACACGAACCGTATTTTTATATTCTGGAACTCCGTTTACCTCGTTGACGATATATCCTCTTTCTTTATCTTCAAAAATATCTATACCGAGGAAAAACCCACCTATCACTTCCTTTACCTTTAGTGCTAAATCTTGTAATTCGTCATCGATTTTTAGAGGTTCAGCTCTTGCTCCCAAGGCTGTGTTTGTCTTCCAATTTTTCTCGTTTATCCTATATATTCCTACGGGAGCTTCATCTCCTATTACGAAGATTCTGATATCCCTATTAGGTTTATTGACAAATTCTTGAACGAAGTATGCGTAACGGTATTGTGAAGTCGTATATTCTTGATATTCTAATAAACTCATAAGAATATCTTTATCATTTGCTTTAGCAATCATTCTACCCCAGCTTCCCTCTATCGGCTTAACTACGACAGGATATCCGAGTTTATCAGCTAGTTCAAGTGTTTTTTCTCTAGAAAAACTTACAAAGGTCCTTGGAACGTTTATACCATGTTTATTTAGCAAGGCTAGTGTGTAGAGCTTGTTCTCGCACCTTATTAATGTAGTTGAATCGTTAACTACTTTGTAATTATATCCCTCAAAGATTAAGGATGTAAGTAGAGCTCTAGAATGACTAGTGTTTCTCTGAATTATGACGTCTGTATCAAGATTTAAACTAGATGAAACACCAAAGAAAGAATAGAAATCCTTAGTAAAAAGAGGGATTATATTATGCCCTATTTTCTTTGCTTCCTCTATTAAGTTTTTCTCTTCCCATCTCAATAGATCATATGATACTCCTAAAATCACTCTCCCCAATCCTCTCCTACTTGCTCAGCTAGTCTTACTGATAGCCTACCGTTATCGTTAAATACCTCTAATTGTGCACCGCACTCATGCTCTATTATTTCTCCAGGCAATGCATCATCTGGTATTTCAACTGGATTACCGCATATGGGACATTTTGCGGTTACCATTTGTGATCAAGCTATTCCATATGAGTTAGAAGTTGATAAGTTTTTATGATAATAACCGGTTTTAAATTAAAACCAAACACGTAATACAATTGTGCTAGTCGTACTTAAAACTCCTTGTAAACTTCTTATCTCATCTATAGTCTTATTTATTGCTGAGATATTGTTTCCTCTTACTAGTGCAAGAATATCATAGTCTCCGGTGGTTTCATAAACGGTTTCTACTCCAGAGATTTTAACGATCTTTTTAGATATTTCTGGGGTTGGAATTTGAGGTGCTGTCTTTACCATAACTATAGCCCTAATCTCGTTCTCTAGCTCATAATCTATCGTAAACCTCTTTATGATTCCAGCCTTAATTAGTCTCTCTATTCTCTTCCTAGCTGCTGCTTCACTTATTTTCAGTTCTCTAGCTATACTTGTATAAGATGTCCTTGAATTTTTCCTCAATATTTCTAGAATTTTTATGTCGTTTTGGTCTATTTCTACCATCACTCGATCACCGTGCCCTTACCGTTGAGTGCATTATTTATTGCATCTTTCACTAATCCATTGGAAATTATAACTTTTTTAACACCTTTTTCTACAGCTTCAGCACTCATTAGAAGTTTTCTATTCATTCCTGGTCCAATCTTTATTGCTAACTCTTTAGCTTCAGTAATTGTTAAATGTGAAATCACGCTATTATTAACTAATACTCCGTCTACATCGGTTAAGATTACTAAGCTGTCAGCTTTTAGAGAGCTAGCTAAACTAAACGCCATTTGATCTCCGTCTACATTTAAAAGAGTGTTTTCTTGAGGGTCATATGTTAACGGAGAGAAAACTATCAAATTAAACGTACTAAATAGGGAATTAATTACTACTGTATTTACTTCTTTGATTTTACCAGTGTACCCACCTTCTATTATCCTTTTTCTACCTCTCTCATCAAGAATTATAATTTTCTTCTTTCTCTCTGCTATTACTGACCTACCGTCTGCGCCAGTAATTCCTATCGAAGGAATATAAGAAGAAACTTTTGAAACTACTTGTCTAGAAATAAGGCTCATTACCATTATAAACACTTCTAATTCCTCTTTAGTAGTATATCTACTTCTTATTCCCTCAGGTGAAGTCACAAATTTAGGTTCTATACCCAACTTCTTAGAAAGCTCAGTAACCTGATCTCCGCCTCCATGAACAAAAATTAACTTTGAGTCCTTTTTAGACGTAACGTAACTTATTATACTTTCTATTAGTCCATCAAAGTTATTTTTAATTACTCTGCCTCCTGCTTTTACCACAATCATTTTACGCAGGCCTCAGAGGAGGCAGTTTAAGTCCCTCTGTTTCATCAAAACCTTGAGATATATTAAAGGATTGGACTGCTTGCCCAGCGGCTCCTTTCATTAAATTATCAATAGCAGAGAACATCGTAATCCTATTAATCCTTTCTTCTATTGCAAAACCTACATCTGCATAATTACTACCAATAACATATTTTGTATCTGGGTAAGGATGTATATTACCTCTAATAATTCTGATAAACTTTCTGTTCTTGTAAAAATCTACCACTTTCTTCCAAAACTCGAGTTCTGGCACTGATGTAGATAACCATCCATGAACAGATGCTAGTGCCCCTCTTACACTACTAACTGCATGAGGAATTAAACTAACTTTAACTTCTCTCTTTGCCAAAATGCTCAACTCTTGCTCGGCTTCAGCTGCATGTCTATGTCCATCGGCATCATACGGTCTTATTGCATTTTGCCTTTCAGGATGATGACTTCCTTCTGTAGGTTTTGCCCCTCCTTCACTACTAGATACCTTTACGTCACTAACTAACTTGTATATATCTAATAACCCAGAAGATACTAAAGGCGCTGCGGCCAAGATAGTTGCAGTTGCATTACAACCCGGAGAAGCGATTAGCTTTGCACCTCTCAATTCCTCGTAATGAAGTTCTGGAATTCCGTAAACTGATTTCTTAAGGAGATCTGGATAAGGGTGTTCATATCCATACCATAGTTTGTATTTTTCTGGATCTTTTAATCTAAAATCTGCACTTAAATCCACTACTTGCAGGCCCATCTCTAGTAGTTTAGGAACATATTCCAAGGATACCTTATGAGGGAGAGCAAGAAAAACTGTGTCAGCCTTATCACTTATCCTATCCCAAGAAAAGTGTGAAAAGTTCATAGAATAAAATCCTCTCAGATTAGGATGAACCAGTGATATGGGCTTTCCTGCATATTCCCTAGACGTTACATATGTTACTTCTACTTTAGAATGAACTGCGAGAAGTCTTAATAATTCCCCACCTGTATATCCAGACCCTCCAATAACTGCTACTCTTCTCATCTACTACTGAAAGAGTAGGATGAATTATAAATATTTCGATTACCAAAAAGAAATCGTGAGTACTAACACTGACGAGCTTAAGAAATTTCTTGAGGCTAAAATCGCTGAATTAAAAAAGGAATTAGAATATTATGAGTATCTATATAGTATTTTGGAAGCTGAAGGGTATAAGAGTATAATAAAGGGAAACAAAGGGACGGCTGACGTTATAAAAAACAGTAGGGGAGAAATAATAGCAGAAATATATTATACCCCACCATTAATGAGGATTCTCTTTAGAGGAAAGATAATAATGAAGAAAACGTATTCTAACGTAATAAATAGAATGTTAGAAATTGAAAAAAATAGAAGTAAAATTGAATACGAAGTATCCTTAGATAAGGACGAATTAAGGGAAATCATTATTAATAATGTTAAGGATGAACTAACGTATAACAAGATAAAGGCTGGATTACAATCAATACTAGAGAGGATAAGTCTCTAAATAAGTAAAGTCAGCTAGCGAAAGTATCAAGCTTTACTACTAACGGTCTCGGATCTCCTATAAATCTTATTACACCCTCTCCTCTTCCTAAGAAGCTTAACTCTCTGTAAATCTCTTCCTCACTAAGATTAGCGAATCTCTTCACTTCAGACCAAAATTTCTTATCTCCGTTATTCATAAAGAGTAATAATCCACTGTTTTCTAAAAAAATATCTGATAATTCACCTAAGTCGTAAAGATTTTGTGTAGCCATCATTAGGATTATACCATAACCTCTACCCCTCTTTATAATATCAGCGACCAGTGAATAGTCCTCACTCTCAGACCTTAATATCGTCCATGCTTCATCTATTACTAGTGAGATTTTCAATTTATCATCAGCTATATTATACTTGTTAATAATCTTAACTAGTATAGAATATATTACGAATCTTTTTAGTTCTTCAGACTTTATTAGTGACAAATCAATAACGTAAACACCCTCTTCAATCTTGTCCACTAAAGACTCATCTGAACTTTCGATGTCTACTGACTTTATTTTATTCACGATCTTTGATAGGTAAATCTTGACTTCCTCTGTCACGTCTAGTTGATTTATCAGCTCGATGATGCTATTCCATGTTGGTTCTTGAAATCTAATGAAAGCTTCCGTAATCACCTTATATAGTATTGATGAGGAATACTTGTCCATTCTAAATGAATTACTAATTATATTTTCTAACTGAGAGACGTATATTCCTTGATTAATATTTTCATAAATCTTCAGGAGATTTATACTGTAAATTAATGGATTTAATACAACTGGTTTTATTCCTTTCCTTCTTAGCCTCAGCCTTATATCATTTTTTACATCAAAGAAAACCACTGGAATATGATACCATGTATTGATTTTAACACCAGTTGAGATTAAGAATTCAGTCTTACCGGCACCACTGGGCCCTATAACTAACACGTGAGGATTCATAGTTTTTTCCAAGTTCCAGAATACCGATCTAGCAGTTCCTATCTCTTTCCCCAAATAAACACCATCTGAGATTATCTGATAAGTCGGAGATTTCGGTATGGAGAAGACTGTGAAGTAGGGAATTTGAGTAGGAAATCCTACCTTTTCCTTCCTTCTAATGTAACCACTGGCAATAAAGTCCTCAACCTCGGAAGTCATAGCCAGCCTTGCTTTTATACCTATACTTTCTAATCCCTTTCTGAGAAGAGTTGCTGATGCTAATGCTTGTTCCCTAGATGGAGAAGTTACCACAAAATATATAATATACTGAAAAGGTGGTTCTCCTTCACTTATCTTCTTTATCATTTCTTGAACCATAAGTAACTCGTTTTTTGCCTTTTCATTAGAAGGATCTGCTTCTGTTATTACTCGTAAATTTTGTGCTCGCCTAAATAAAGATTCTAAAAATTTATTCTTATTTATGCTTTTTTTCCTAAAAATTATGTCTACGTTATCTACTACGTCCAGAACTTTATGAAAAGATACTACTTTAGCTCTAAGTCCCTCATTTGATAGATCCCTATAGTCAAACGGTATATCGTCAACAATCACAAACGCTTTATATTCACCTTTACCTTCTAATATTCCGTCAATCATTCTATATTCATTTTCTACAATTTTTCTATTAAATAATATAAAACCTTTAACTTTACGAGCTAATATATCAATCTTTAGGAAATTAGGTCTTACTAGAATTACAGAAACTGCTGCTAAAATTAAAAATACAAAATTCCTAGAGATTATACCTAGTAATACTAGAAGAATTGATATTACTAAAAACTGCTTACTTTCCATGAATATAATAATAATAAAAGGGTGGCGAGACTAAAACGAAAGTATATATTATAATTATAGTTCGATATTTGCGTGAATCTGCCTTAGGTCTTCCTCTTTTTTACCTAACCTTACCATTAATTCTGCAACTATCCCATCTAAGAATACTTGAGTAGTATCTTCGAAAAGTGTTCCTAATGGTGCTAAAGGCTCCGTAATTCCAAGAATTTGCCTCGCAAAATAATCCTCATTAACAGAGTATTTAGTCCTCCCTGGAACCTCTACTACAATATCTGAAATTTTAGCTATGGGACTGTCAGCGTAGCTTGTAATAGTGATCAGAATTGCCTTAGCTTCTTTTGCTGCCTCTGCAGCGGTCAGAATAAGTTTAGTTCTACCCGAACCAGAAATTGCTATAGCTATATCCTTTTCCCCGATAGCAGGGACTATCGTATCGCCCAAAACATACGCGTTATAACCGAGATGAAGAAGCCTCATAGCAAAAGCCCTGCCTACTAGACCACTTCTACCAGCTCCCATAACCAAAATTTTTCCATTCTTCTTATTATGATACATATCAACTAACACATCAACCATTTTTTCTACTTGTTCATGTTTTATCATTTGAGCGGAGCGGATTATAAACTCAGCTATATCAAACATTGTTTTTATACTCATGGGGGCTTGAAGAAGAGATGAGGATGAGGACAAATTATTTCTCCAAGTAGATTATATGCACAATCACTTTAAAACATTACTTCCGTCAAATGACAGATATTATTTATTTGTAAATGTTAAAACTAATTATACATGTCATCTACAACCAGATGGATTCCTAAATGGAAAATAATCCAGCTTTTGACAGAAAATAAAACTATTGATGTATGCTTCGACGAAATAAGTCAACTGTATGCTTGTCCTATATGCACACCGATATGTAAAAAAGGGGGAATACCAGATTATGGTGCATACTTCTTTACAGTAGATGACTTAAAGAATCATTTAGAAGCTCATAAAGAATCGTTATGGAGTAAGAAGACAAGAAGAGTAGAAGAGGAAGAGGAAGAAGAAAAAGTAAGAGTAGAAGAGGAAGAGGAAGAAGATGAAAATCAAGACTAAAATAGCGATTGTAGGGAGCTTTACAATAGATCTTCTAACAAATAAAGGAGAGCAGTTAGGAGGACCTCCTCTCTATTCAGGATTCGCTATATACATGTTAGGAGGACAACCTATAATACACTCCATGATAGAAAAAAGGTATAAGCAAACTTTACCCTCCTTCCTATCAAAATATAGATTAGAATATGTGAATTCAATTCCAGCATTTGAACTCATATATGACCAAGATGGAACTAGAAAATTAATTCTAAGAAAGAAAAATGAGAAAAATTTAGATATTAGTCTAATAAATTGTGGAGATATAGATGGAATTATTATAAATCCAGTATGTAAAGAACTCAATACCTTACCTAAAATCACTAAGCCAGTAGCAATAGATATTCAAGGATTTGTGAGACTATGCGAACCTAATAAAGAAGTTAAAATAATCCAGCACGACATATCGTCAATATTTACAAAATCTAAAAACTTAGCAATATTCCACGCTAATTATCAGGAAATAGGTGGTTCGAAAATGGATTTGCATAAATTATACGATATGGGATTTAACGAGATATTAATATCTTATGACGAAGATGGATTTATTCTACATTCTAAAGGCTTAACGGTAAATTATAGGCCATCGAGAATTGGAGAGTATAAAGTGGGGACAGGAGACATACTATTAGCAAGTTACTTCATACTAAGACTAAACGGAACCCCAGTATCCAAGGCAGTCGAAGTTTCTGGAAAATTTGTAGAATGGTTTAGCAGTGAAGGATATCGTTTATTGTTTCACAGATAGTGAAATTACGCCATTTACCTAATCTTCCACAGAAATGTATTCCTTCTTCAGTTTCTTCCTTCAATTTGTTATCATGATCATGCTCAAGTATTGCATCCTTTATAACTCTGTACCTAAAACTGATGATATCCTCTTTTTTAAGTATGTTCTTTCTCTTCAAATCTCCATAAACTCTATCCCATGAAGGAATCTTCATAGAAAACGGAACTAGAACATAAACTATATCATAAGAGTTATTTACCCAACTAGCTAAAACCACATGAGAAAACGCCACACCTTTATCTCCATCAACTATTACGGTGTTTTCTGTTTTATCACTTTTGTTAACTAAGAATACTGCCTCTAAGAATCCTACACTCCTACCCTTTTTAATGTTAAGTAAGTAAGAAGGCACTGTAACATATATTTCATCTGCTTTTATCACTATACCGTTACTTAAAATTATCCTCTTATCTCCCTTATACGTGAATGTTGTTGAAAGCCTGACCCTAGTCGTTTTAGATAAACTATCCAAAATTAACCTTAAATTATCTATGTAATACATTTTTTCATTAAATACTAACCATTCGGGGAGGTTAGAAACACCTAATTTTTCTAATAAGTAATTCTCTTTCCTTGAAATAACGTTTAACTCAACCTCCTTATAGTTAAATTGGTTAAATAGATCACACTTACGAGCAGTTAATGGTGGATAAAGAGGAATAGAGAATTCCCCTATATCCTCGTAAGAGAAAATTCCTCCAACCTTATTTTGAGACTCTATAACCATACTGTCTTTTTTACTTGAAGCTAAAAGTAGACCCGCTATTCCTCCTCCTAAGATTAAATTCACACGCTATACTAAGGCTCCAGATGATAAAATTCTATCCCATCTAACCTTGAAAATTTCACTATTACGATCATTTCTGTTATCCTCGCCATCCACTACTTTTCTTATCAGATCATTAATATCGTCACCAGGTAGTACCTTGATTTTTCTTCCGTTATATTCTAGTTCAGTATAGTCACTTAGTAAGTCATACTCGAATGTGAAAAAGATATTATGAGATTTCAAATACTCTATTATTTCCTTGCTTATCGTTATTTCGTCATTATTATTTACTACAATCTTAAGCATGTCACTTTTATCATTATAACTGATTATACTTATAAGGATTGTAAAGGGGTAATATCAAGTGAAATCATTTTTAGGTTCAACAATACTCCAAGGCGGAGGAATAGTAGCATATACTACATCATCCCAAGAAGCTCAGAAGTTAAAGGAAGAATTTAAAACTATTTTCAAAGAGTTTTCGATAAGAATACTGGATTTAAGCAAAACTGAAGAAAGACTTATAGCCATAAATCTTGACCCAGACATAGCAGATTTTAAGGAAGGGTTTGTAGTCGCGATAGGTATATAAAGCAAAACGCATAATTTTTAGTGGGCCCGTAGTCTAGCCTGGTTAGGACGCCGCCCTCACAAGTATATTCTGAGAACGGCGGAGGTCCCGAGTTCAAATCTCGGCGGGCCCATTTCATAGTATAACCTTCCAACTATAACCGCTGTTTTATATTACTAGCCGAGATGAGATTTGACACACGATCGTTAACTTCCATACTTAAGTGTAATAGTATCACTCAATAAATACGACCAAGAAAGTTTTGACTTTTACGAAGTAAGTAATTATTTACCATCGCATGAATAAACAGGTTTCTACTGCATAGATTAATGAGACACTATTATCTATAAACATGTCAAAAACCGTAGGTTTCCTATAAGTATCGAAAGAGAAATTGCCTAAAATTATAATTAAATCCTTAAGAATGAACGCCGGGGGCGGGATTTGAACCCGCGCGTGGTTGCCCACACTGGCTCTCCAGGCCAGCCCCTTAGTCCGCTCGGGCACCCCGGCACGCTATAATTATGATATGAAGAAGCCGTATATAAAATAAATTGTTAATAAGAAATCTTCTCCCCTTTTATATAAGTTGAATCTCAATATATACGTCATCAGGAACTCTTACTCTCATTAACTGTCTCATTACTCTTTCATCTGCTGTTATATCAATGATCCTTTTATGTATTTTCATTTCCCAATGTTCCCATTTTTTCTTTCCTTCCCCGTGAGGCAATCTCATAATGGGAACTTCCATTCTAGTAGTAGGTAAAGGTACCGGACCTCTAATCTGTATTCCAGTCTTTTGTGCCATCGTTTTTATTTGGTTCACTACGAAATTCAAGTTATCAATATTTGTACTCCATAATCTTATCCGCGCTTTTGAGGGCATGAAAATTCACCAAATATAAAAAACCTTATTTAATCTCTATCTTCTTAGGTTTAACGTCAGTTATTACTCCTACTCCTACTGTCTTACCCATATCTCTCATTGCAAATCTTCCTAGTGCTGGGAACTCTCTGAACTTTTCTACACATAGATCCTTGATCGGGGTAAATTTAACTATTGCAGCATCTCCTGCCTTTATGAACTGCGGATTCTTCTCTGCTTCTTTACCTGTCTTCGGGTCTATCCTAGACATAATCTCACTTACCCTACATGCCACACTGGCGGTGTGAACATGTACTACAGGTGTATAACCGACACTAACCGCAGTAGGATGCCATATTACGATTATCTGTGCAGTGAACTCTTCCGCGACGGTGGGCGGATTCTGTACACTACCTACCACATCTCCTCTCTTAATGTCTTTCTTCTCTACACCTCTCACGTTAAACCCTATGTTATCACCAGGCTCAGCTTTTTCAATTTTCGTATGATGTGTTTCGATAGATCTTACTTCACCTACCTTACCAGCAGGCATGAATACGACTTTGTCACCGACTTTTAGTACACCACTTTCTACTCTACCTACCGGCACTACACCTACACCAGAAATTGAATATACCTCTTGAATCGGTATCCTGAGAGGTTTGTCAACGGGTTTAGGAGGTACTTCTAACTGATCTAATAGTTCCTCTAGAGTAGGACCATTATACCAAGGCATATGAGATGATTTCTGAGTTACGTTCTCACCTGCTGGAGCTACCACTGGAACGAATTTTACCTTAGACATATCAAATCCAAAGCTCTTCATGAACTTAGTTACAGTGTCTACGACCTCTTTGTATCTCTTTTCGTCATACGGGGGATCAGTCAAGTCCATCTTGTTTACTGCTACAATCATCTGGTTAATTCCCATTGTTTTCGCTAGAATTATATGTTCTCTAGTCTGACCTTCAGCGCTCATTCCAGCTTCAAATTCACCTTTCTTAGCTGAAATCACAATTATAGCTGCGTCAGCTTGGCTAGCACCAGTGATCATGTTCTTTACGAAGTCTCTATGACCTGGAGCATCAATTACTGTGAAGAAATACTTTCTGGTCTCGAACTTCATAAAAGTTAAATTAATTGTTACACCTCTTTCTCTCTCTTCCTTTAGTCTATCTAGTAGGAATGCATACTTTTCTGATTCTTTTCCTAATTTCTTAGCTGCTTCTTCAGCCTCTTTTACAGTTTTCTCATCTATGAAACCTCTGTCCATTAAAAGCCTGCCTATTAGTGTGCTTTTACCGTGGTCTACGTGTCCTATAACGATTAAGTTAAGGTGGGGCTTTTGTGACATGTCCTTTACCTCTTACACATTAATACCAGGGTGAACATTAAAAATTTAGCTATACTATTACCTTGAGCTTAACGCGATTCTCTCTATTTCTTCTTTTTTCCTAATTGCAAAGCTCTTGGGGTCATTATTGGCTGCAGCAATAATTTCCTCCGCGAGTGCCTCCTCTATAGGCTTAGGATTGTTAAATGAAGCATCTTTAGCTCCAGTTACTATATGTCTCAAAGCAAGGTCAATTCTTCTTTGTGGGGAAACGTCTACAGCTACATAGTAAACTATACCACCGTACATTATACGCGTTACTTCTTCTCTCGGTGCTGCGTTCTCTATCGCTCTTACAAGGACTTGTAGGGGATTTTGCCCTGTCTTTACTGCAATTATATCTAAAGTCGTATTCACTATATTATAAGCGAGCATCTTTTTACCTTTATTTCTACCCGGCCTCATGAGGTTATTTATCAACCTTTCTACTATCGGTAACTTTGCCTTACCGAACCTTCTATGTTCATGTCTTCCTCCAGTGTGCGGTAAATAAACTGGCATTAAGTTAATGTACTTCTTTAGACTCGGGTCTCTAACTTCTACTTTAGTATCCCATTTACCAAAGACCTTTATATCTAAATTTGAAACTTCATACGCCATAGTGGTCTCCTTCAAATTATTTCTTATTTCCTTAAATCTATTTATGAAGGGTTTAATAGAGTTTGTGTATCTATTATTTATTAATGCAAGCAGACACTGATGAGAATCTAATAAGAGTCAAAAGAGTTGATGCATTCTTCTATCCTCTTCACGCAATTCCTACTATGGTGTTATATTTAGAAGATAGTAGAGAATTTAAGATGTTTTATATACCACCCGAGATAGTAATTCTCGTGAATAAACTTCAAGGTAAAAACGAATATGAAGGAATTACTGGAAACGATAATAGAGAGAGTCTATATGATATATTATATGATATAGTCTCTTTCTCTACCGATATAAAGGAAAATTTAAAGAAAATTGTTAACAGGGTAATCATAGATGATATAATAAAGGAAAGTGGAGTATACGTTGCTACAGTAGAGTTCAAGTTCGACGGTGTTATAATAGAGAAAAAATTAATACCAAGTCATGCTGTACTATTGGCTTTGCTTTGCGACAAACCAATATTCGTAAAGAAACAGTTGGTTGAGGAGCAGGAAGCTGAGGAAAAGAAAAGAGGTTCAGACGTGGAATAATTTTTATCTTTCTTTTTAGGATTTGTGAAATTTATTTTATAATACCAAAATAATGCCTAAAATTTATATTTTGTAAGCTAAAAATTTCATTATTACTTATTACCTTACTGGCTTTTGTTTCTTTCCTTTATATAATGCATCCAGAGAGACTCCATTAACCATAATGACTTTGTACCTAACACCTGGTAGATCACCCATTGATCTCCCTAGCGTTCCACCGATACCAGCAATTACTACTTCATCGTGCTCATCAATGAAGTTTACCCCACCGTCTCCTGGAACGAATGCCGTGACAATTCTACCGTTTTTAACTAACTGCACTCTAACAGCTTTTCTAACAGCAGAATTAGGTTGCCTTGATTCTATACCAACTTTTTCTAATACTATACCCCTCGCCATAGGCGCTCCTTCTAATGGATCGTACTTCTCTTTTAGTTTAAGCATTCTTCTCTTGAAAGACCTCTGGTGCCACCTAAACTTCAGTCTTTTTAACTTAAGCTTTCTTGCAGCAAATAACCCTTTAGGAGACTTACTTCCTGCCACATCTTTCACCTTTATACTACAACAACTGAATCAATATCCATATACCTTTTTAATATTAACTTAGCCCTTTCGACATTCCTACCACTTTTACCAATTGCTAAACCTTTATCTTGCGCTTCTACTGTAATATAAACTGTTTTCTTAGAATTCGACTCTACTAACTTTATGGTTTTAACCCTAGCTGGAGCCATAAGGTTTTTTATTAAATCCTCTAGATTATCACTATAACCTACTATTTCCACCGATTTACCTAAAAGTTTCTCTAGCTTCTTTACATTACTTCCATTTTTACCTATAGCTATTCCCATATTTTCTGGGTTTATAAGAAATATAATCCTGTTATTTTTTTCATCAATAATACAATCCCTAGCTGTAACTTTAGTTATATCTTGAAAAAGTGACATATATCTTAATTCTTCTGATGTTAATTTTATCTCAGGCACTATTTAATTCACCTCATTTATTTTGAAAAATTTTTGATTCACCCTCATCAATAACACCTATTGCAGACACAATAAACGGCTTACCACAAAGAGTTCCTAATTCTAACGCACTACCTTTATATTCATAATAAGGTATACCAGCAAGTTTAGCATAATGAATTAAATCATCTTTCAAGTCTTGTCTTAAGGTGCTAGCAATTATTATACCTTTAACTTTTCCTAGCTTTAGCATTTTTAAAGTCCTTTTAGTACCTAGAATAACTTTTCCAGTCCTCAGAAGAGTTCTAAGTTCTCCTTCAAAACTTATACTCTCGGACATCTATATCACCTTACATTAGGTTTCATGGACAACTCCACAATTCCAGTACCCAATCTTATCGGTTGCCCGATTATAATGTTTTCTACTACACCTTTAAATTCTTCGACTTCACCCCTGGCTGAAGCGTCAAGTAAATGTTTCACCGTGACTTCGAATGCAGCCCTAGCTAGTACGCTACTTTTTTCACCAGTTACTCCATGCCTACCTATCTGTCTTACTGTACCCGTTCTAGTCATTACATCGGCTACTAGCAATATGTGTCTCATATCTACGTCCAAACCTTGTTCATCAAGTACTTTCTTTATTTCTCTAGCTATTAGCTCCCTTGCAGCTTCAATACCAAATATCTCCGCTATTTCATGAATGTTATTAGTTTGTAACTTTGAAATGTCTACCCCCTTAATACCTGTTAGCCCCTCAACATTAGAACCGTCTGTTATTATAACATATTCATCGCCCTTTTTCTGAACGATGGCTCTTTTTATACCTTTAACTCCCTTAATTTTGGAGTTCAGAATCTTCTCTCTCATTTTAAATAATCCGGTTATACTATCTATTTCTTCGAAGTATATAGTGAACGTATTCTCATCGATGTCTTCAGTTCTAATTTTTCCTAGTTTCAGTTTGTAAATTGTCTTCTTTACTTCTTCTGCAGTAAGCCCTTTATCTCTTAACATATCTTCATCAAGCTGTAAAGTAATTGACATAGAAGATATATCTAAACTAACTGACGCTATAACATTCTCTACTCTTGTATACTCGATTTTTCTCGCTATTTCTAGTGCTTTCTCCTTGTCATATTTGTACTCATCTGTTAAATAAATTGTCATTATTGGAGTTGAAGGAGTCTTTCTTACGTCCACTATTTCTATTAATCTTGGTAAGCCTAGTGTAACGTTGAGTTCTCTTATACCAGCATAATGGAACGTTCTCAACGTCATCTGCGTCCCAGGCTCACCTATCGATTGGGCAGCTACCACACCTACGGCTTCACCAGGTTCGACCAATGAGGACTCGTACTCCTTAATAGCTAATTCAATTATACGATCTACTTCATCTTGACTCACTTCGATTTCGAGTTTGTATAAAGTATCTCTCAGATCTTGGATTACTTTATCTGGTAATTTTGATTTAACCTCTTCTAATTTTTTATCAATATAGTTCTTCATTTGTTCGGATACCATGATAAATCACTTCCTCCAACCTATGACCCTTTCAACTATTCTATTTATATCTACCGACTTACCATGAGCACTATACATTGGATGGACTTCATCATCACCATAAGATACTTCCATTACTTCACCATATAAAGATCTTACTGTTCCGTCGTATTCAACTCTTAAGTCTGATAGTGCGTTTATAAGTCTTCTTTGCATGTATCCGCTTTGCGAAGTCTTCACTGCAGTATCTACTAATCCTTCTCTACCTCCAGCAGCATGATAGAACATTTCTATTGGCGTTAATCCTCTAGTAAATGAGTTGTGAACGAAACCTCTTGAGTCTGGCGAAATGTCGCCAGGCTTGAAGTGAGGTAAAGTTCTGTTCATATACCCTCTCTTTAATCTTTCTCCTCTAACCGACTGTTGTCCTAACATGGCAGTCATCTGTGTAATGTTTAACTCGCTACCCCTAGCTCCAGTTATGGCCATGATGTAGGCATTATTAAACGGATCTAGATACTTAGTAGCAATTTCACCTGCTATTTTTCTTAATTTGTCTAATGTATCTAGTATATAATCCTCCAGGCTTTCCTCTAACGTTCTGCCGGGAATTGGTTCTAGCTTACCTTCATTATATTTCTTAATTAATTCGTTAACTTGGTTATATGCATCAGCTGTACTCTGATCTATTTCTTTTAACGCCTCTGGTGGAATTGTTACGTCATCCAAGGTCATAGTAAATCCTCTTAACTCTATATATCTTATAAACATCTTGAAGACGTTATCCATTATCCACTTACCATATTCTGTACCATATTCTTTAATTAACCAATGCAGAACGCTTTCTGGCTGCTGATTACCTATAGCTTTCTTATCTAAAACGCCCTCCAGTAGAATTCCGTTCTTAACTACAATATATGAATCGTGAGGACATACCTCATTCTTACAAGCTCTAACTCCCTTTGATATATTAGCTACTCCATGGAAGTTAAAGTCTTTAGGTAGGAATAAGCTTATCACTTGTTTTCCAGTATAATACTGCTTAGGTGACAGAATCGCAGGTTCTCCTAGATCGCCATTGAAGTCTGTAACACCTAGTATTGTGGCTACTTCCTCTTTAGTTAGTAAAGTAGTTTTTACTGACAATAAATAAGCACCGCTTATATAATCTTGACCTCCTCCCATTATAGGTCCTCCATACCTTGGAGTAATGATGTTCTTGTGAACCAGCATAATCTCTCTAGCTTCTGCTATTGCTTCTTCGGACTGAGGCACATGCAAATTCATCTCATCTCCGTCAAAATCAGCGTTATAAGGTGGACATACTAATACATTTAATCTGAATGTTCTACCGGGTAATACTCTAACTCTATGAGCCATCATTGAAATCCTATGTAGAGACGGCTGCCTATTAAATAGAACGGTATCACCGTCTACTAGATGTCTCTCTACTATGTAGCCCGGAGTTATGCTTGCGGCAAGCTCCTTTCTGTCTTTAACATACCTTAGGTCGATTCTTCTACCGTCGGTTCTAATAACATAATTCGCTCCAGGCCACTTATCTGGTCCATTTATTATATATTGCCTTATTCTTTCAATGTTAAATTTAGTAACTCTTTCAGGAACAGTTAAAATCTTAGCTATTGTCTGAGGAACCCCTACCTCATCAATACTTATACTTGGATCAGGCGAAATTACTGTTCTTGCTGAGAAGTCTACTCTTTTACCAGATAAGTTACCTCTGAATCTTCCTTCCTTACCTTTTAACCTCTGAGCTAAAGTTCTCAAAGGCCTCCCAGATCTATGTTTAGCCGGAGGAAGCCCGGGTATTTCATTATCAATATAGGTTGATACATGATATTGTAATAAGTCCCATAAGTCTTCTATTATTAGTTGAGGAGCTCCAGCCTCCAAGCTCTCTTTTAACCTCTCATTTATTCTCACTATATCAACTAACTTATGTGTAAGGTCGTCTTCAGCTCTGATACCACTTTCTATTGTAATTGAGGGACGTATAGTAATCGGAGGAACTGGCAATACTGTAAGAATCATCCATTCAGGTCTTGCAGTTTTAGGGTCATAGCCCATTAATTCTACATCTGAATCTGGTATTCTCTCTAAACGCTCTCTAATTTCTGATGGAGTTAATCTCACTAAAGATCCGTTTCTTTCTTCATTAAAATAATAAGGCTTGTCAAGTTTGATCTTAAATTGATGCTCTCCACAATGAGGGCATTCCATGTTTTTCATAGCTACTTTTTTGACATACTCAACTAACCTTCTAGCTGCTGAAGGCCATCTATCTTTAATTGAATTATAAATTCTCCTATATCTTTCCAAATCTTCTTCTTTTATCTTAAGCCTACCACAATGCCTACACGTTGCCCTGAGAAAATCATAAACGTGCTTTACATACCCGTAATGAAGAACTGGCTTAACTAATTCTATATGCCCAAAGTGACCAGGGCAAGCTGAAAGTGTGTTTCCGCATACTGGGCATTTTTGACCAGGCTCTATAACCCCGAGTCTAGGATCCATTACCCCTCCTTCAATAGGCGTACCGTCTTCGTCATAAACTTCAGGAGTTATAATTGCGGTAACCGACATCTGCCTAATTTCATTAGGCGAGAGAATACCGAATTTTATTCCTTTAATAACCTTTTCACTCATTTGAACCACCTAAAGCTATTTTATCACCTAATATAAGTTTCGGGGCTATAACCATACTCATTAACTCTTGTAATAATAGTTTAAAGGCGTAAGATACCGTGACAGGATGTAAAGTAGTTTTATCCCCATGAATAGGACAAACATACTTATTCTTATTCCTATCGTACCAACCTATATAACCACACTGGTCGCATACATACACCGTTACTTTGTCTGAATTATCTAAAAGTCTATCCTTAATTAGCATAGCTGTTCCGAAGCCTATTAGACAGTCCCTCTCCATCTCTCCAAATCTTAGACCTCCTTCTCTTGCTCTTCCTTCAGTAGGTTGCCTTGTTAGAATCTGTACCGGCCCCCTAGCTCTTGCATGCATTTTATCAGCTACCATGTGATGAAGCTTTTGATAATATACTACTCCAAATAACACTCTGTTCTTTACTTTTTGCCCAGTTCTTCCATCATATACTACTTCAGTACCGTCTGGTAGAAAACCAGATTCCAATATACCTTTCTTGATCTCATTTATCTTCGGGGTCTCAATGAATGGAGTCGCATCAGCAATCTTGCCCGTTAGTGCTGCATATTTTCCTGCTAATGCTTCCATAATTTGACCTATTGTCATTCTTGATGGTAATGCATGAGGATTAAGTATTATATCTGGGACAACGCCCTTGGGAGTATAAGGCATATCTGCTTGACTAATCAACATTCCTATTACCCCTTTTTGACCGTGCCTTGTAGCAAATTTGTCTCCGATCTCTGGAATTCTTAAATCTCTTACACGTACCTTAACCAATTTGTTACCCTCTGCTGTCTCCGTAACTAAGACGAGGTCAACTGTTCCCATTTCCCCGTGCCTTGTGACTATCGACGTATCCCTCTTGGCTTGCTCAGGAGCTAATTCTTTAAACTCTTGTAAGAATCTTGGTGGACTCACCTTACCGATAAGCACATCTCCCCCTTTAACGTCTACCTCTGGAGGAACTATACCGTTATCCTCTAATAATCTGTAATAGTCCTTACCCTTGTATCCCTTAGTACCTGCTTCTGGAACCATTATTTTATCTTCTTGTCCACCTGGGTACTTTACCTCTTCAGTAACATATAATCTGAAGAACGTTGACCGGTACATTCCTCTTTCAACTGACGACTTGTTCATTATTATAGCGTCTTCCATGTTATATCCAGTATATGACATAACAGCTAAGATAGCGTTATTTCCAGCAGGTCTCTCATTATATCCAATCACATCTAGCATTCTAGTTTTCACTAAAGGCTTTTGCGGATAGTGAAGCAAGTGAGCCCTAGTATCTGTTCTTATCTGATAGTTTGCTGCGTATAGCCCTAGGGCTTGCTTAGCCATAGCAGATTGATAAGTGTTTCTAGGAGATTGGTTATGTTCAGGGTATGGTATGATTGAAGCAGTTATTCCTAAGATTGCTGGAGGCCATATCTCCAGATGAGTATGCTCTTTAGTTAGGTCTTCAGGATTAAGTGCGATATATGCATTTTCTTCTTCTTCAGCGTCAAGGAATTCTATTTTCCCTTCCTTTACTAGATCATCAAAGGTTATTTCTCCTTTAGATACTCTTTCTATATCTTGTTCTGTCACCAGAGGTTTACCGTCTTTAACTACTATTAGAGGTCTTCTTACCCTTCCTGAATCGCAATTTATTCTTACTTCGTTAATATACTCAGTTACGATATGCGCAACGTTAATTTCATCACTTAACTTATTACTCCTTCTCGCTTCTCGTATCTTTTCCGCTAACTCCTTACCGTCGGGATAATATCCTACTAGTCTCCCGTTAATGTAAACTTTACTCCACGTGAGATATTTCTCTATATCTTCTCCTTCTTCTGTAACTTTTATTATAATATCTTCTACTTTCAGTACACCTTGATCATATACGAATTTCTCTACGGTAGATTCGTTTATACCTACTGAGATTTGGGCTAATAAAGCAAGATTTTTGACCAGACCGCTGTTAGGACCTTCTGGAGTTTCAAATGGGCACATCCTTCCCCATTGTGTACCATGTAAATCTCTAGCCTCAAAGTTAGGTTGGCCTCTAGCAAGTGATGAAACTATCCTTCTTAGATGGCTTAACATAGAGAGCCAGTTAGTCCTATCTAGCAATTGACTAACTCCGGTTCTTCCTCCTACCCAATTTCCAGTGGCTAATGCATGTCTTACCCTCTCAGTTATAATATCCGCTCTAACGAGAGCTGTTAGAGATAATCTTCTTCCTCTAACCTTTGATTTTTCAAGTTGGTAAACCAAATCTTTCATAAATGCTTTGAATGCAACCCTGAATAAACTTGTAAAAAGATCTCCAGCAAGTCTCACTCTCTTATTAGCGTAATGATCCTTGTCATCTGGCTCTCTCCTTCCAAGGTAGAGTTCGAGTAACTTATTTACAGCACTAGCTAAATAGTAACCCTTTTTCTTTCTATCTTCTGGCGAAGTTCCTAAGTGAGGTAAGAAGTATTTATCAATTACCTGCTCAGCCTTTTGTATTCTGTTTTCTCTCTTTTGACCTACAGCGACTCTGTTACCTATAAAATCTAATGCGTCTTCTACTGTAGTTATTGAACTCGCTTGCTCTAATGAAGGTAATAACTCGTTTTGAATCTCTGGATCTAATGACACAGCATATACTATATCACGATCTGTAGTAAATCCCAGAGCTCTCATTAAAATTACAAAGGGAATCTTTCCAGGTACTGTAGCGAAAGATACCTGAATCGTACTGTCCTTTAGCCTTTCAATTACCACTTGTACTCTATATCCAGCAGCTGCAGAGGTTACTTTAGCTACATGTGTAATGTTACTACCAGATTTTCCATAATCAACTAAAACTCTATTAGTCGCTAAGTCTTCCTGAGCTACAATCACCTTCTCTGTTCCATTTACGATAAAGTACCCGCCCGGGTCTTTTGGATCTTCTCCGATCTCAATAAGTTTTTCAGGAGGTAGTGTTGCCGTAGGATCTGCAATTGACTTAAGCATAATGGGTAGATCTCCTATGTAGACCTCGACCGGTTCCCCCTCTATATTATTCTCTATTGGGATCATTGTCAAGTACAATGGAACAGAATAAGTTAGATTCCTTAACCTAGCCTCCATAGGTGTTATTTCTCTTAGAGGTCCTCTGTCAGTCTCTCTTATACCCGGTTTATCGAATCTAATTTTCCCTAGCTTTATCTTTAACCCAGGTATCTCAGTAGTTATTTCTCCTTGCTCATCTATGACTTCTTGAAGTTTATTACGTAGGAAATCGTTGAACGAATCTAAGTGCTGTCGTACTAACCCTCTAACTTTAAAGAAAGACTCTGTTATCATCCACCGTTGTTCTGTTGTTAACAAATCGTTCACCCACTTATCACATATCTATAACTTACACTTTCTCCAGTGAATGGACTTTTCCTAGTTATTCTAACTATGTCGCCAGGCTTTGCACCTATAGCCCTTGCAACGGCATCTGAAGCTCTAATCCAAGGTAATTGTTCTGGTCTTACTCCAAGCTCTTTTAGAACCTTATAGGCTTCTTCGAGAGATAGAACTTCATGTTTCGGAACGAGATTATACTGAAGGGGATCAACTTTCTTTTTCGATGAAGAACGCATTTTAACTTTCACCACTAGAATTTACGTGTAATATGACAATACAAGTTACCAATTTAAAAAAATTACGTTAGTGATGCAAGAAGCTTTCTCGCATGTTCTATCATTGTTTTAGCTGACTCATATAACTCTTCATAAGATAGTTTAAACCTAGCTACACCTTGCTGCATTGCTTTCATACCTACAGCTGCTGCAACTTTAGGATAGACCTCCCATTCGGTCATTTTAGGGATTATGTAGCTCTCATTAGTCCCTCTCTGCCTAGCGAAAGAAGCTAATTCTCTTGAAGCTTCAATTACCATTTCATCAGTTATAGTCTTAGCCCTTACGTCAAGAGCACCTCTAAATACAGCGGGGAAAATTAACGAGTTATTTACTTGATTAGGCAAGTCACTTCTACCAGTTGCAACTATTTTAGCTCCAGCCTTTTTGGCCTCCTCAGGCCATATTTCAGGCGTGGGATTCGCTAAGGCGAATACGATTGAATCTTTACTCATTAGTCTTATCCATTCGGGCTTAATTACTCCAGGGCCAGGTCTGGAAGCAGCAATTAGAACGTCAGCTCCCTTAAAAGCGTCCTCGAGTTTCGTAACACTATCTTTGTTTGTCTTTTCTAGAAGTTCGTATTTCCACGGATTTTCTAACTTCATTTCATCCTCATCTTCCCTACCTTTATACAAGGGTCCACGAGAATCTATTACTATCATATTTTCATAAGGAATTCCGTATTTATATAAGAGTCTTGCCGTCGCTATGTTTGCCGCACCTGCACCGTATAATATTACTTTTGTATTTCTAGTCTCTCTTCCAGTAAGTTCCAGAGCTATTATTAAACCAGCTAATGTTGCACCAGCTGTCCCTTGCTGATCATCATGCCATACCGGTATCTCTAATTTTTCCCTTAATTTTTCTAGTATATAGAAACATTTTGGTGATTCTATATCCTCTAAGTTAATCCCTCCGAAAGCCGGTTGTAAAATGGTAACAACCTCAACAATTTTGTCTGGGTCTTTAGTGCCTACAGTCAGAGGTACTGCATCTACTCCACCTAAATACTTGAATAATAGCGCTTTACCTTCCATCACTGGCATCGCTGCCTCTGGTCCTATATCTCCGAGTCCTAATACTCTCGTTCCGTCCGTTACAATTGCAATGGAATTCCATCTATACGTATACTGGAATGAGAGATCCTTATTCTTAGCAATTTCTTTTGAGACTGCAGCAACGCCGGGCGTATATAAAACTGAGAAATCATCTAAGGACTTTATAGGAACCTTAGGGAGAATTTGTATCTTTCCTCTATATTTTGAAGAAATTTCTATAGCTTTCTTATCCAGTTCACTCAAATGAATAGCCCCATTATCCTACTTTTTAAAAAGATTAAATTTTTTCGAGCTATATTACCGCTACTTTAATTAGTCAATAGAAGGTTAAACCATTAAAGGTGAATAAAAATTACCCAACAATTACAAAAGAAACTGAGACAACCGATAGTAGTGGTACTTGGCCACGTAGACCACGGTAAGACAACATTACTAGATAAAATCAGAGGTACAGCCGTAGTTAAAAAAGAGCCTGGAGAGATGACGCAGGAAGTAGGAGCAAGCTTTGTTCCAACCAGCGTAATTGAAAAACTAGCAGAACCACTAAAAAAGATTTTCCCTATAAAACTAGAAATTCCTGGATTATTATTTATAGATACACCCGGACATGAACTCTTTAGTAATCTAAGAAAAAGAGGAGGGAGCGTAGCAGACATAGCCATATTAGTTGTAGACATAACCGAGGGATTTCAAAAGCAAACGATTGAATCAATAGAGATATTAAAAAATAGAAAAGTTCCGTTTTTAGTTGCGGCAAACAAAATAGATAAAATCCCAGGGTGGAGAGTTCAGAACACATATTCGTTCTTAGAGAGCTTCTCTAAGCAGAGAGAAGATGTAAAAAATTATTTAGACGGACTAGTTTACAACTTAGTTTCACAACTAGCAGAACAAGGATTTAGTTCGGAAAGATTCGACAGAATAAAGGATTTCACAAAGACTGTAGCTATAGTCCCAGTATCTGGAAAAACAGGAGAAGGAATAGCTGAACTTCTAGCTTTACTTGCTGGGCTTACTCAAAACTACATGAAAAACAAACTGAAGTTTGCTGAGGGACCAGCAAAAGGTGTTATACTTGAGGTTAAAGAAATTCAAGGTTTAGGACATACTATAGATGTAATCATTTACGAGGGAGTACTCAAAAAGAATGATATAATAGCATTAGGAGGTATAAATGGACCAATAATAACAAAAGTTCGTTCTATCTTAGTTCCCAAGCCTTTACAAGATATAAAAGTAGTTAAAACTGACTTAACTGCTATAGATGAAGTCTACGCTGCGGCTGGCGTTAAAATCTATGCTCCTGATTTAGAGAACGCATTAGCTGGCTCTCCTTTATTCGCAGTAGATGATGAAAGTAAAATTGAGGAATTCAAGAAAATCATACAAGAGGAAATATCCAGTGTAAGGTACTATAATGCAAGCGTAGCAGGGGTTGTAGTTAAGGCAGATAGCTTAGGTAGTTTAGAAGCTATAATTACGGCGCTCCAGCAGAAGAAGATACCTATAAGATTAGCAGATATTGGACCAATTAGTAAAAGAGACATTACGGAGGCAGAATTAACGAGCCAAGAAGCAAAAGAATACGGATTAATTGCTGCCTTTAGAGTTAAACCTCTACCTGGAATAGAGATACCTACTAAAATTAAGTTAATTTATGGTGAAATTATCTATCAGTTAATTGATGACATAGAAAAATATATTATTGATGTAAAAGAAAGCGAAAAACGTAAAACTTTAGACTCTTTAGTTCTGCCTGGAAAGTTCAAGATTTTACCAGGGTATGTCTTCAGGAGAAGTGACCCTGTAATCGTCGGAGTAGAAGTATTAGGAGGGATCATAAAACCTAAATCTCCTTTAATTAAGAAAGATGGTAGAAAAGTAGGAGAGATCCAGCAAATCCAAGATAACAAGAAGACAGTAGAGAAAGCCACGAAAGGAATGGAAGTAGCAGTTTCTATAAAAGGTAATGTTATGGTAGGACGCCAAATTGAAGAGGGAGACGTATTATATACTGACGTGCCCAAAGAGGACTTAGAAATTCTGCTAACTAAATATAAGGATATTATAACAGACGATATGAAGGAAGTAATAAAAGAGATAATTAATATTAAAAAGAGTTCCGATCCAACATACGGATTGGGTATTACATTATAGCAACAATCTCTTTTTCTGCAAAGAATATGCTCATTTCTCTTTTAGCCTTTTCTTCGCTGTCCGATGCATGGATTACATTTTCTGCTTTCGTTAAAGCATAATCCCCCCTTATAGTACCTGGTGGTGCCTCTTTAGGGTCAGTGTTCCCAATCATTTTTCTTACAACAGTTACAGCTTCTTCTCCCTCAACTACCATACATACTACCGGTCCAGATGTTATGTAATTTATCAATTCTTCAAAGAAAGACTTCCCCTTATGTTCTTCATATAATCTTTCTGCTGTAGTTCTATCTATATGAACCATCTTCATTGCTACTATATTAAAACCTCTCTTCTCAAATCTGGAAATTATCTCGCCTACTAGTCTTCTCTTTACACCGTCTGGTTTAATCATTACAAAAGTCCTCTGTTTCACTTAGCCCCACCTATGTAAGCCTTGGTCCACTTTAACTTCTTAGGATCCCTATGTAACTTTAGCATAGATTTTTTGCACTTGTTAGAACAAAACCACAATATTGAACCGTCGTTTCTGACGTACATTAATCCAGTACCAGGCATTATTTCTTTTCCGCAGAAACTACACTGCCTTATTGAAACCATGATTGATAATACACATAGTGAAGTATTTAAGTGAATTGGTATTGTGATCTTTTGGGTAATAAGAGTGAGCGAGAAAGCGAAACAGTCAACTCAATCACCAATAATAGAAGAATTCGGCTTTCCGGCTGAAGTAATACAGATTTTAGATAGAACAGGGGTTACAGGGGAAGTTACTCAAGTTAGAGTAAGAGTTCTAGAAGGAAGGGACAAGGGAAGAATACTAACAAGAAACGTTAAAGGACCAGTAAGACTTGGAGATATCCTCATACTTAGGGAAACTGAAAGAGAAGCGAGGAAATTAAGCAGTAAGAGGTAAAGCTATGCCTTTATTTTTGCTTTCTAAGCCAGTTACTCTTCATTTTTTAACTCAACTACGTTCTAAAACGACAGATCAAATTAACTTCAGAAAAACAATGGTTAGATTAGGTAGAATTATCGGTTATGAGCTTTTAAATACGTTAGATTACGAAACAGTTGAAGTTGAAACACCTTTAGGAACAAAAGCTAGGGGCATTAGAATTTATGATTTAGAGAATATAGTAATAATAAACGTTCTAAGGGCAGCTACGCCGCTTGTGGAAGGACTTTTAAAAGCTTTACCGACAGCTAGGCTAGGTGTAATCGCTGCTAGTAGAAAGGAAAAAGAAGTCAAGGAAGAATTTCCAGAAGAAATGGAGGTTGAAATATTCTATTCAAAGATACCTAATATAACTTCTAAAGATAACGTCATAATAGCCGACCCAATGATAGCTACTGCAAGTACTATGAAAAAAATAATAAGCATTATTAAAAATTATAGTCCAAAAAGAATCTATATAGTTTCCGTGATTATATCTGAATATGGAGTCAGAAAACTTCTAGCAGAATTCCCAGATATCTACTTGTTTACTATCTCAATAGATCCAGAATTAGACAATAGAGGTTATATAATACCAGGTTTAGGTGATGCTGGAGACAGAGCGTTTGGATAAGATAAAGTATAAATGGAGATTTTCATAACGTATTAGCTATGGTAAAAATAGGCTTAGAAGTTCACGTTCACTTAACGGCGTTAAAAACCAAACTCTTTTGCTCTTGTCCAACGGACTACATAGATAAAGAACCAAATACTGTCGTATGCCCTGTCTGTCTAGGCTTACCGGGAGCTATACCAATAATCAACGAGAATGCCTTAAAATACGCAATAATGGTATCGTTGGCACTTAATGGGGAAGTTGCTGATAGGCTATCTATGGTAAGAAAACATTATTTCTACCCAGATATGGCGAAGAATTATCAGATCTCTCAGTATGATGGTCCCGGAAGTATTGCAATAAGTAAAGGTGGTTTTGTAAAACTGAGAGATGGTAAAACTGTAAGGATAAGGAGAATAAACATAGAAGAGGATCCGGCAAAAATTATTTATCCAACCGGGTCTATGTTGACCAGCAAATACACTCTTTTAGATTACAATAGGTCTGGTATGACATTGCTCGAAATAGTAACTGAGCCTGACATGACAGAACCTAGAGAAGCGAGAGAATTTCTAGAAAAACTACGATCTATACTAGAGCATTTAGGTGTATGTAATTGTGACTTAGAAGGGGCTATGAGGGCTGATGCTAATGTATCCGTTGAGGGAGGAGAAAGAGTGGAAGTAAAGAATATTGGATCACCAAAAGAAGTTGAAGAAGCAATAAAATACGAAATAGCTAGGCAAAGAGCCGCAATTGCTCAGGGACTAAAAGTGGAGAGAGAGACTAGACATTGGGATGCACAAAGGAAAGTAACAGTACCAACTAGAACTAAAGAACAAGAAGAAGATTATAGATACTTTCCTGACCCAGATTTACCACCCTATCCTATAAGCAAACAACTAGTAGAAGAAATTAGAAAAAGTCTCCCTGAACTACCAGATATTAGAATACAAAGGTTGGTGAAACAATACGAAATAACTGAATATGATGCAACAGTTTTAGTAACGGATAAAGTGCTAGCTGACTTATTTGAGGAGACGGCTAAGAACTACTTTAACTACAAGAAACTCGCTAATTTATTAATTAACGACTATCTAAGGTGGCTAAACGATAAGAACCTGAGGCCGTCCCAATCGAAAGCCACACCATCACATCTAGTAGAGTTACTTAAACTTCTCGATGATGGTGTAATTACAATAAAGATAGCTAAAGAAATCTTACCTGAAGTAGTTTTAGAAGGTAAAATGCCAGGTCAGATAATTAAAGAAAGGGGACTTACGGCAGTAAAGGACGAGGAATTCCTCGTCCAGATAATAAGGGAAGTAATCAAAGAGGAGCCAGATGCAGCTGAAAAAGCTAGAAAAGATCCTAAAGTGATTAACTACCTAGTAGGGAAAGTTATGAAAAAGACGGGTAAAAGAGCCGATCCACAATTGACCAACGAACTCATAAGAAAAATTCTTAGTGGCGAGAGTAAGTAATCACGGCGTGGGTTTATCTTCACCATTCAGTTCTTAAGACCGCGTTCATCTAAATATGAATACATGGTGGTGATATTTATTTCCACTTACTCGAAATACAAGGAACTGAGAATTAGACTACTTGTGGTTGATTTGCTTAAGGAGCTGAAGAACGCGTATACCTACAAGGAGTTATCTAAATTACTTAATATCCAGGAAAGTTTACTATGTAGGTATGTCAATGGTAATACCATACCTAGTGAAATACATTCAAAGGAAATTCTCGATAAAATTAAGAATGAAGAGTTCCTACTAAAGTTCTTTTACAACAAAATCTCATTTTATGAAGATGGATTTGTAGATACTTCTTCACTACTATTTTATCCTAACATGTTAAAAATGCTGGTAGAAATTTATTATCAGAAATACATTGGAAATAAAGAAGTAAACAAAATAGTTACTATAGCTGTAAATGGAATTCCGTTTGCAACACTTGCAGCTTCGGCTTTAGCTAAACCATTACTAGTTATGAAAAAACACAAGGATTCTATCCACTTAGAGTATATAGACGAAAACCTTAAAGAGTCAGAGGGAATGGTAACGACCATATATCTAAGAAAAGATTATATTAATAGAGGAGATAAGATTCTGCTTATCGATGACGTGATAAGAACTGGAACTACTATTTATGCAGCTTATAAATTGCTAAATAAGAGCGGAGCTGAAGTCGTAGGTGCTATAACTATTGCATCTGTTGGCCGAGAATGGATTAAACACGTTAACACTATAAATATCTACCCTATTTTTAGGCTATGATAAGCAAGCTAGTCAATAACGTATACGCAATAAAAGGAAATTTCCTAGTTTATTTAATAGACATAGGAGAAAGTTTTATCCTGATAGACTCAAGTGATGGGAGTGACTCATCTATAATTATAGATGGAATTTATGAGATCTTAGAAAGAAATTCAAAAAAGTTGAAATGGATAATATTAACGAGTTATAGACGTGAGGTAGCAGGAGGAGCTAGTGTACTATCGAGGTTATTCTCTGCATTAATTATATCTAGTAGAGAAGTAGCTTCTCTACTGAGAAAAGGAGGTGATAAAAATAGTAATTATGAGCCTTTGAACGTAACCGTCGAATTATCTGAGTCAAACTTGAAATATATGAACGAGATTTTAGGTGTAGATCCTCGTCACAAAATTACCGTTATTAAGAGCAATACCCCAGTTAGTGGGTCAATATTCATAATGTTCGATTCTATACTGTTTACTGGAGCTAGTAGAACCAGCGGCATTAAGAATAAAATTAGTTATATATGTAATGCTTACAATTTTGAAAAAGTGATTTAACATGGTATTCGAAGAGAAATGTGACAGTTGTGGAAGATTTCTTCAAGTTAGATATTGTAGTATAAGAAAAATTAATGTGTGTGTAGACTGTTGCCTATTATGCAAGCAAAGAGCAACTTGTAAAATAAGAGTTTGGTCATTTAACTTATTACCAAAGAAGCAGACCGTTAAATTAGCATGAAACATGGTAGATAGACCTTACATTATAATATTCAGCACTATGAGTATAGATGGTAGATTAGCTTCAAAAGACAGATATAGCCAATTAAGTTGCCCATCTGATAAAAGGAGACAACATATCCTTAGAAGCGAAGTAGATGCAGTATTAGTGGGAGCTGAAACAGTAAGAATTGATAATCCTAAACTGACACTTAAATATGCACATGGAAAAAATCCTATTAGAGTAATAATTTCAAATAGTTTAAGATTTAATGTAAATAATACAATTTTCACAACTCCTCCTCCTACAACAGTTTACACATCTAAACTAAATGAAGAGAGTTCTGAAAAGAGACAGATAATTCAAGCTTTAATTCAAAAAGGTGTTGAAATTAGATACATAAATGATATGTCAATTTGTTCTATTATGAGAGACCTTTACATAACTAAGAACGTTAAAAAAATTATGGTAGAGGGCGGCGGAACTACAATTTGGAACTTTATTAAGGAAAATTGTTTCGATGAAATTAGAATCACAATCTCTCCTATAATTTTCGGAAACGGAATATCTTTCGCTCAAGGAGAAGGTTTTACAGGTATTAGCGCACCCAAGCTACAATTGGTCAATGTAAAACTATGTGAATGTGGACAAGAAGTCCATATTATATATAGAAAAATTAGTAATTAAAAATACATTATAATATAATTTTTAATTTAAAATAAAAAATTATTGTATAAAAGGCTTGTAGGTTGCCTTATATACTTCTCCTTCTTCTAACTTACTCGCTATTCTTCTATACTTCATTTTATCTCCTATGCTATCTTCTCCATGGACTTTCTTCCATTCTTCTATAGGTATCTGGTATTCCTTTAGCACTTTGTCTCTGTATAAGTCATTTAATACATTATATGTGCAGAACGGTATTACTCTACCATCAGGAGTAGTATAGTGTATATCGCATCTCATTACTCTTTCGACATCATAGTTATATAGATCCATGAAGTGCATAGTCCCTAAGAATAACGTCCTATAGTGCCATTCTCCTAACGCTTCATAATTATGGTTGACGATAATATTACGTAGCATTTCATAAACGTCAAAGTCTTTAGGTCCTTTCTCCTTATCAATAAACTTCCTCAAGTTATATAATAGTTTTACACCTATCCAGACCTTATTTCCTCCTTCTTTTAACTCGTCTGTTTTCTCTCTTAGATACTCCAGTAAACCTTCTAGGTCTATAAACTTAGAAAGCGGTATGAAATGAGGTTCTCCGTTTCTCCACTCTACGAATACGTAAGTTCCGGCTCCGCAGCTTGGATGATTAGCCATCTCAAATTGCTCTTTTCCAGTTATTGCCTCTACTAGCTTAGAGAATACAACAGAAGTTCCTATAGGATACCAACTATCTCTAGTAATCTCTCCATTTGTCTGCTCCTCTATTGCCTTTAAAACCTCAGGAATCGTTATTCTGAACTTATTTCTCATATTGCGTTTCATCATTCCGGTTAAGCTGACAGGTTGGAAGTTAATTGCCCTTACTACATCCATGTTATATGCTGCGAATTTCACTATATTCCCTAAATCTTGATCGTTTACGGTTCTGATAACAGTAGGTACTAGAACTACGCTGGTCATTCCGGCTTTTCTGAAGACCTCTAAAGTGTATGGGACTTCCCAGTGATTCTTAGTATTGGTTCTTCTATTTACACCATCAAAACTCATGTATATGGTGTTAACACCAGCCTCTCTTAACTCACGAGCATACTTTATTGCGTATTCTGGATCTTCGAGGTACATCTTAGCAAAAGTTCCGCCCCAAGTGTTAAGCTGTATGTGTTTTACACCGCTCTCTCTCATAATTCTTACGATTTCGATCAAATCTTCACGTAGTGTAGGTTCTCCACCAGTTAATTGGATGACGAGAGTAATATCTTGCCTTTTCAATTGTTCTACCATGAACTTTATCTGTTCTCTAGTGGGTTCGTATACGTAACCGGCCTTTTCAGCGAAGAAGAAACAGTACCAACAAGATAAATCACATCTGTTCGTAATTACCATGTTTACAAGAGCTGAGTGCTGATGATGCATTGGACAAAGCCCACAGTTAAAAGGACAAGGCGATTTAAGATCTACATATGGAACCTTAGGTCCCTTACCTTCATATTCCCAATAGTCGAACTTGTAGTATAGATTTACATCACCATAATATAGATCTTCAAATTCACCGTGATCTGGACAGACTTTTCTTATGTATAATTTGTCTTCTTTCTCAAATATTACGGCAGGTAATAGTCTATAACAGACCGGACATAAGGAACTAGTAACTCTCACCAATTTTTCATTTTCTGCAATCTTAGGTAAAGGGCCTCCTATCCTAATTTCCCTATCTCCAAATTTAACTACCCCGTTATCAAATTTAGACGGAGCTGGTAATAGTCTAAATCTTTCCTCGCTCTTCTGAACTGTTTCTGTCATTTTTTATCTTCATAAAGCATATGAGTAGCCTACTTATAAGCTCTTTCACCATTATAACTGCATATTTGGTTAAAACCATCCTAAGAAATTATCCCATCCAGTATTTTCTACAACTTCTCCCTTGTATAATACATTGTTCTTCCCTTCAGAGTTTTCATTTTTAATTACTTCTCCTATAACTATTGGGTTTAAACCATATTTTCTCATTTCTCTCATAACTTCCTCTACTACGCTTTTTCTAACAACTAGTAATGTCTCGAACTCTTCTCCCGAATACTTTAGGATATCTTTGATTTCGACACCTAAGGAATCAGTCATTTCTTTTACCTCTGGGTCTATGGGTATTTGCTTCAGTTCTACTGTTACATTCTTTCTTTTTACGATATTGTACAAGGAGACAATGAGACCGTCGCTGACATCAGTTGAATACGAAATATTTGTACAATATTTTTCAATAATTTTAACTATACCTTTATTAACAATAGGATGACGAATCTTATTGATCACTTTTTTAGGTAAATAAATATTCCAAGAACGAACATAAGATAGAAAAACTAATGATGTGTATCCTATTGAATTAGATATAATTACTACATCACCGTCATCTATGTCCTTGTTAGAATTACACGTAGACAACCCAATCCCCATTATATCGATCCAACCGCTTCCGTCACTGGAATTAAGATCTCCACCTACATACTTGCCATGGTAATACTTAATAGCGTCTGCTATACCTTCAATTAAATTCTCAAGTTTATCCAACTTTGATTTGGGTATACCAATCGATGAGAAGAATAGACTAGGAATTCCGCCTTTAGAGATAATGTCGCTTACGGTTGAAATTACCGCTTTCCAACCTAAATCATATAAGTCCATGAAAGAAAAAGTATAAGATAATTGAAAACCGTCTATTTTGTAGATCAGACCTTTTTCAGTGTATACATCATCTCTTATAGAATTAAAAACCACATACTTAGATATTATATTATTTATAAATTCATGTTCTGAAAACAACTTTAATCACCAAAAAGCCGCCGCGGGGACTTGAACCCCGGACCACCGGCTGTACCGGATCCTGCTACTATACCTTACGAGGCCGGCGCTCTACCAGTCTGAGCTACGGCGGCATATATTTTTTGTATCTAAGCTTTTTAAAATTTAAATACAAGACGAGATTACTTTCATGACGTAGTCTTTAGTTCTATCTATTAGAATACTATATGAGCCTAAATACCGTTTAGGATCTAGAACTTGTCTCAAGTCTTCTTCGGTCATATACTGTCTAACTATTTCGTTTTCTAAAGCCACCTCATAGAGAGACTTATTCTTGGCTTCAGCTTCTCTAGATATATTCATCGAAAGCTCATGAGCCGTATGTCTGGGAAGACCTCTTAAAGTTAAATTAACCATTAGACTCTCCGCCATTATAAGACCTTTGGTCAAGTTTAGGTTTCTTTCCATATTTTCTGGAAATATTCTTAATGTTCTCATCAATTTGATCGTACTATCTAACATTTCATCAATTGTAAGGAAGGAATGGGAAATAATTATACGTTCGGAAGAGCTATTAGTTAAATCACGCTCGTGCCATAATGGTATGTTTTCGAGCTCCGCTATAACGAAACCCCTTAAGACTTTTGCTAACCCACTTATCTTCTCAGCTGTTACTGGGTTTTCCTTATGAGGCATCGTACTACTCCCTACTCTCTCTACGGCCTCTCCCTCTGCAAGTTCCAAAATTTCTGGTCTCATAAGTTCACGTATTTCTAAGGCAAACCTATCAAGTTGAGAACCTAATATCGCTAGATCTGAGATCAATTCGGCAAATGCATCTCTCGGTGCTACTTGAGTTGAGATTACATGAGGAGGTATTCCAAGATTTTCTGAAACGTACTTCTCGATTTCCACCCCTTTATCTCGCCAAGCTGCCATCGTACCTACGGCTCCCGCCATTTTTATTTTTACTAATCTCTTTTCCAGCTCACATAATCTCTCTAATGACCTAGAAAATTCATACGCGTAATTAGAAAACTTAAAACCTAAAGTAATCGGAAGGGCGTGTTGCCCGTGAGTCCTTCCTACCATCACTAGGTCTTTGTATTTTGATGAGTAGTCAAGTAGGATTTGGAGAATATTTCTCAGTTTCTGTTTAATTATATTCAATGCCTTTGAGAAAATTATGGCGTATGCTGTATCTATTATATCATAACTGGTTGCCCCGTAATGAATGTACTTAGCCCCTGAAAGTTCGGCCAGATGAACCGTTAAAGCCATAACATCATGACCTAATTTTTTCTCTAATTCGTTGATTCTTTCTATATTTATTTTTTCTATTACTTCTTTTACCCGCTTTGACTCATCCTCATTAATAACTCCAGCTTTAAATAAAGCATATAATAATGCTACCTCTACTTCTGCCATGGTTTTAACTATGTTTTTTCTTGAAAATAAATCTCTCATTTCTTTACTTCCATATCTCCATTCAAAAACACATATTTCATTACTCATAATTTTAAAAAGACATTTATTAGCGTATTAAGTCTTCGTATATTGAAATGGATACAATAATAACAATTGGCAGTCATTCATCACTACAAATTCTTCACGGTGCCAAAAAAGAAGGTTTCAAGACAATACAAATAACACCAGAAAACAGAGTCAAATTTTATTCGCAATTCCCGTTTATTGATAAGGTAATCGGGTATAGGAACGAAGACGAGGCTGTGAATTATATTAACAAATATACTGATAACGGAATCTTGATTCCTCATGGAAGTCTCGTAGAATATATAGGTAGTGAGAGAGTAAAGAAAATCTCTACTAAGATCTTCGGAAATAGAAACTTGTTCGAATGGGAAGCAAATCAAAGGAAGAAAATGAGCTTGCTAAAAATGTCCAATATACCAACTCCCATGGATTTTGAAAGTCCTGAAGACGTAGATAGAATGGTAATCGTAAAACTACCCGGAGCAAAAGGAGGTAGGGGATATTTTGTAGCAAAAAATAAGTCCGAAGTTAAGGAGGGCTTAAACAAATTACTCTCCGCTAAACTGATTAAATCTATCAACGAAGTAATAATCCAAGAATATGTTATCGGAGTACCAATGTATTTCCAATTCTTTTACAGTCCTATTTTAAATAGATTAGAAATAACGGGTATTGATATAAGATATGAAACTAACGTCGACGGGTTGAGAAGACTTCCTTTCAACTTAAATATCGAACCAACATTCGTAGTAGTGGGCAATTTACCTGCTGTTGCAAGAGAGAGTTTATTACCTAAAGTGTTTGATTACGGTATGTCATTTGTTAATACAATAAAAGAAAGAGTCCCGCCTGGAATGATAGGGCCTTTCTGCTTGGAATCTGTCGTTAAAGACTCAGGAGAAATAGCGGTATTTGAATTCTCTGGGAGAATTGTAGCTGGTACTAATCTGTATATAAACGGAAGCCCATATAGCTGGTTATATTGGGATGAACCCATGAGTGTAGGCAGAAGAATAGGAAGAGAAATCAAATTAGCTTTAAACGAAAATAGGCTCAACGAGGTGTTAACTTAATGGATAACGTGATGCAAATAGCTGCTTTAGCAAGCCATTCAGCATTAGACGTTTTCGATGGGGCTAAAGATGAAGGGTTTAAAACAATAGCATTATGTAAGAAGGGTAGAGATAGAGCTTATAGAGAATTTAAAAGAATAGTAGATAGATGTATAGTTTTAGATGACTTTAAGGAAATATCGTCTGATAAAATTGACTCGATGCTTCACAGCGAAAATGTGATCATGGTTCCTAACAGAAGCTTAGCTGTTTATGTAGGTTACGATAACTTAGAAAGAATGAAGACAAAATTCTTTGGTAATAGAAGAATGCTCAGATGGGAGGAGAGGAGTGGGGATAAGAATTACTATAAATTACTAGATGAAGCGAAAATAAAAAGACCTAGAACGTTAAGACCTGATAACATAGACGTTCCAGTAATAGTCAAACTTCCAGAAGCAAAAAGAAGAGTAGAAAGAGGGTTTTTCATTGCTGTAAACCAAAAGGATTTTGACAACAAAATAGATGAACTGAGGAAAAATGGGATAATAGATGATGAAAGTATAAACTCGATGGTTATTGAAGAATACATATTAGGAGCTCATTTTAACATTAATTACTTCAATTCACCAATTTATGACAGAGTAGAACTCTTAAGTGTCGATCGTAGAATTCAAAGCGATTGGGATTCATTTTACAGATTACCCGCTGAAATTCAATTGAAACTAAATAGACTACCAAGATTTATAGAAGTGGGCCACGAGCCAGCAACTATAAGGGAAAGCTTACTGGAGAAAATATTCGAAATAGGTTACTCTTTCGTAGAAACTACGAAAAAGCTGGAACCACCTGGTATTATAGGACCATTTACTTTACAGTTAATGGTAACGCCCGAACTCGATTTGATAGTATTTGATGTAGCTCCTAGAATAGGAGGAGGGACTAATGCCCATATGGGAATAGGAAGCCAGTACTCTAAACTATATTTTGGCAAACCTATGAGCGTAGGAAGAAGAATAGCTTATGAAATAAAAGAAGCTATTTCACGTAACTCGATCGACTTAATTATAACTTAAAGATTTTTAGGTGGATTTTTTATAATTATAGATTGACGTAAGTGCTGATTATAAATAGACGGATCTTTTACCAGATTATAATTATAGATTGACGTAAGAAATATTTAAATATCATACATCAATATTTATCAAAACGGTGTTTAATGCTAACTATTTTAGCAGGAGGATTTTTTGGAGACGAAGGAAAGGGTAAGATAGCTGCATATATAGGAATTAATGATTCTCCAAAACTCGCAGTCAGAACTGGATCCATTAACGCTGGGCACACAGTAACTTATATGGGGAAGCAATGGAAAGTTAGAATTATTCCATCAGCCTTTATAAATAAGTCATCTAAATTAGTTCTAGCTCCAGGTGCTCTCACGTCTATTCAATTACTATTTAATGAGGCTAGAGAAACCGATAGTACGGACAGACTATTAGTAGACGAGCACGTAGGGATCATAACCCAGGAGGAGATTGACGAAGAAAGGAAAGATGAATATTTAATGAAAGTAATAGGAAGCACCGGTCAAGGAGTGGGATATGCTGAAGCTAAAAGAATCTTAAGAAAATTAAAGCTCGCAAAAGATTATGAAGAACTTAAACCATACTTAACTAAAGTTCCTAATTTAGTGTTAGACGAATTAGGTAAAGGTAACGACGTATTAGTTGAAGGTACACAAGGACATTACTTAAGTCTTTATCACGGAGAATATCCCTATGTAACGAGCAGGAATACTACGTCGTCTGGAATCCTAAGCGAATTGGGAATAGGACCTAAGTACGTTGATCACGTGATAATCGTATTCAAATCCTATGTCACAAGAGTAGGAGGAGGTACTTTAGAAGGAGAAATACCTTGGGAGGAGGCTGAGAAAATGGGAATAGCTGAAACTGCAACTGTTACTGGAAGAAAAAGAAGGAGTGCACCTTTCAATGTGAAGTTGGCTAAAGAAGCAATAAGGATAAATTCAGCAACCCAAGTAGCAATAACCAAACTAGATTCTCTTTTTAAGGAGGCAAGAAATGTAAAAGAGTTTAATAAACTACCTAGAGAGGCTAGAAAATGGATAGAGGATCTAGAAGCCGAATTAAAAGCACCAATTACGATAATCGGAACTGGTGAAGACACATTAGCTACAATTGATCTAAGACGAGAGAAAATAGGAGAGTGAGAATATGGTTTACGACATAGTTATAGTGGGAGCAGGACCGGCTGGACTGTTTGCTGCTTACGAACTGGCAAACTTAAAGAATTCCGAAAACGGCAAGGACCTGAAGGTCTTATTAGTAGATAAGGGTCTAAGACCTTTGAAAAGGACGTGCCCATTACTGACTCCTAAGGAAAAGTGTACCTTCTGCGATCCTTGTAATATAACTTACGGTATAGGTGGAGCTGGAACTTATAGTAGTGGAATAATAAACCTCAGACCGGATATTGGTGGAGAACTTCATGAAATATTAAGGAGTTGGGATAAGGCACAAGAGTTAGTAGATTATGTAGACGAAGTTTTAGTAAAGTTTGGAGCACCTAAGGATAGGTTCTTCGAACCCAACATGGAAAAAGTTAAGGATATTCAAAGAAAAGCAGCTAAGGTAGGTGCGGAATTTATACCTATTAGGCAGAGGCACATAGGAACTGATAAAACTCCTTTAGTTATAGAGAATATTCTCAACTACATAGAGAAGAGTGGCGTAAAAGTAGAAGAATTAACAAACGTGCTAGAAATACAAAAGAAGGGTGATCATTTCCTTCTCAAGACTAACAGAAAAGAGGAAATAGAAACTAAAACCCTGCTTGTAGCACCTGGTAGAGCTGGTGCTAAGTGGTTCTTAGAACAAGCTAGGAACTTAGGCGTTGATATGGTACCAGGACCTCTCGATATTGGCGTAAGAGTTGAGGTAGAATCCTTTGTAATGGAGGAACTAACTTCAGCGGTATGGGATCCTAAAGTAGTACTATACACCAAAAAATATGATGATAAAGTTAGAACTTTCTGTGTAAATCCAAGAGGTTATATTATGAAAGAAGTTTACGATGACGGTACTATAGGCGTTAACGGGCAAACCTTCGCTGATAGGAAAAGCAATAATACGAATTTTGCCTTCTTAACTACAATAAAACTTTCTGATCCTCTGGAAGATACAATTGAGTACGGAAAAAGCATTGCGAGACTAATGACCAGATTAGGCGGAGAGAAACCAATAATACAGAGACTCATTGACTTCGAAAAAGGAAGAAGAAGTACGTGGGAAAGAATTAACAGATCTACAGTAAGGCCTACTTTAAGAGACGTAACTCCAGGTGATATAAGCATGGGACTCCCATATAGAGTAGTTAGTAACTTAATTGAAGGTCTAGAGAGACTTGACAACATTGCACCGGGGTTATATTCTTCTAACACCTTACTATATGCACCTGAAATAAAGTACTATAGTATGAAAGCTGTAGTAGATAGTAATATGGAGACTGTAGTAGATAACTTGTTTGTTGCTGGTGATGGAGTAGGTTTATCAAGAGGAATAAATATTGCGGCAGCTACTGGTATACTTGCAGCAAGAGGTATAACTAGAAAGTTAGGAATTTAATCTTTTCTCCCAGATTTAATCAAATTTTAGAAATAATAAAAGAGTTTTTAGCTTCTGTGTTTACTTTATCCTATATGAACAACTTAAACGAGATTGAACAAAAAGTAATAATGGAGCTTGAATATAACTTTCCTTTTAATGAGAAACCCTTTCAGTTAATTGGTGAAAAACTAGGGATTAGTGAGAGAGAAGTCATAGAAATAGTAAAGGGTCTTATAGATAGGGAAATTGTCAAGAGAGTAGGAATGTATGTCAGCTTTAGAGCTAAGGGGATGGAGAGTGCGTTAATCGCTGCTGCAATTCCTCCCGAAAATTTAGAAAAGTTTAGAAAAATAGCGTTAGGAATAAGAGAACTCACTCATAATTTTATTAGAAATCATCCCAGATACAACGTATGGTACGTATTAAAAGCTGAGGGTAAAGAGTCTTTGGACAAAAAGATTGCCGAATTGATGAGTGAAGTAAAATGTAAGGAATACGTAGTTTTGTATTCTAAAAAATCTTTAAAATTAAGTGTTAAATACGACGTTATAAAGGGGGTCTCGTATGCTGATAACCAGCCGGTTCACGAAAAAATTCCTACTGCAGAAGAATTAGGAATACAGAAGGAGTTATTGAAAGACCTCTCTTATCCGTTATCTATTTCTGAAAGACCTTTTCAAAAGATAGCAGAAAAGTATAACATGAAAGACAGTGAATTGGTGGAGCTTATTAAAGAGTTATACGAAAAAGGTGTGATTAAAGATTACGGAGCTACAATAAACGGGGAAAAAGTGGGTATAACTGAAAATGCAATGATGCTGATTAACTCAGAGGATACAGAATCCTCATGTTACAACATCGCAAATAAGCTAAAAGAAGCCACTCATGTAGTACTAAGGGAATCCAACACGAAATGGGATTACTTATGTTATGCGATGATACATGCAAGGTCGAGGGAAATTATATCAGAAGTCGCAAAAAAAGCTGTGACTTTGGCAAATGCTAAGAGTTATATGCTACTATTCAGCCTAGAAAATTTGAAGCCTGGTATTGTAATCTAGAATAAGAACCCTTTATTTTAATATTAGTTACTACAGCGTTAAGCTCTTCTAACAAATTAATTGTCTTTGAGTTCCTTAACTCTCCTTCAAACTCTAAGTAGAAGTAATATTGCCATGGTATTACTTTAAGAGGTCTCGAATATATCATAGTTAGGTTTATGTTATATTTGTAGAATTTTTCTAAGGCTCTATATAGGGCGCCAGGCTTATGAGGAACATTAAAGAATATCATAGTTCTCTCTCCGCTTGTAGTGAGACTCTTAGATATTGTAACGAACCTTGTAATATTCAAATTGTCTTGTATATCATTCAACAATATTTTAAGGCCGTAGACTGAGGCTGCATATTGTGAGCATATTGCTGCCCCGTAGTTGTCTTTCGAGGCATATAAGGCGGCTGCAGAAGTACTTTCTACTGGAATTATGTTTTCAATTTTAAGCTTTTGTAAAGTCTCTCTGGCCTCTTGTATTGCATGGTTATGAGAATATAATCTTTTTATTTCTTCTATTCGTTTTACGTTGGTATTAACAGCTAAAACTAGCTTTATTTCCTTTTCTACATAGGAATTTACATAGATTTCATCATATTTGTATAAGTTATCTAAAGTCTCATGAACAGGACCTTCTATACTATTCTCTATAGGAACTACACCTATCGCGTTATTATCAGTATAAACCCTACTAAATATCTCTGATATTGACCTTAGCGGAATTTTGTTTCCATTTACCATATTTGCTACTTCGTTCGAAAAGCTCCCTTCAGGGCCTAAATAATAAATTCCATTTGGATCGACGTTTAAATGGTAACTCTATCTTATAAAGTTAAGTAGAAATTATGATAATATTCAGAGATTATTAATACTGACTACTCTTTTACTCAACTAATGTGGCTTCAATACCGTCTAATGCTAATGCATATAGAAAATCAGACAATGCATCTCCTGAAGGAATCTCAAACATGACATAGATTTTAGTGTATCCTGGTTTTACGTCGCTACTAATTCTATCATGAATTACGTCAATTACGTTTCCCCTTATTTGGGCTATTCTGCTTAAAACCTTATTTAGATAACCTGGTTTATCGGGCACGAGGACTTTAACTTTTACTATTCTCTTTGTTTTGTATAACATCTTATCAATGATTCTTGCCAATAAGGAAAGATCTATATTCCCACCACTTATTATTGGGACAATTTTCTTTCCATGGTAACTAACCTTACCAGAAAGTAATGCAGCGACTGTAGCTGCACCAGCTCCCTCAGCTACTGTCTTATTTCTCTCTAGTAAGAACATAATCGCATTAGCTATTTCGTCATCATCAACTAGAACTATATCGTCAACTAATTCATTTATAATTTTATAGGTTAACTCTGAAGGTGATTTAACTAAAATCCCATCTGCTATCGAGAACGAAGGTTCTATCTCAACTAATCTACCTAAATCTTTAGAGACCTTTAATGAAGGAGAAGCTGATGATTGGACCCCAATTATTTTAACGTTAGGTAACTTAGACTTTATCACTAAGGATATGCCTGAGATAAGCCCACCTCCTCCTATGGGAACTATGACCACATCAGGTTTCAAATCCAGTAATTCTAACCCTAAAGTTCCCTGCCCTAATATTACATTCAAATCACCGTAAGGATGGACTAATATTGCTCTTGTTTCTCTAATAATTTCCTCTGCTTTTTTCATACCTTCATGAAGAAACTTTCCATATAATATTACATTTGCCCCATAAGATTTAGTAGCTAAATACTTAGATATTGGAGCAGTTTCGGGCATTACAATTGTTGCCTTAATTCCTAAAGCTTTAGCGGCATAAGCTACACCTTGTGCGTGATTACCAGCAGAGACTGCTATTACACCTCTTTTCCTCTCTTCTTCCGATAATCTAATTAACCTAGAAAATGCACCCCTTACTTTAAACGAACCAGTCTTTTGTAAGTTTTCCATTTTTAGATATACGTCTGCATTAGTGGCCCTTGATAAGGTATTGGAATAATCTAAAGGGGTCTCATGAATATACTTTCTGATTAGCTCTTTGGTCTTAACAATTTCATTAAAATATTCATACCATGTCATTCAGGCAAACCCTACCCTCATCATTTTTCAGCGATCGAAGGCCTCATCCTCGTTATTGAACTCCTTGTATAACTTATTAAAGGTATCTTCTAATAGTTCTGGAAGTACCTTTATCCCACCTATCACTGGCATGAAATTAACATCACCGTTCCATCTTGGAACTATATGAACATGAACGTGCTGATCTATACCTGCTCCGGCTACCCTCCCAATATTTATACCTAGATTAAATCCGTCTGGGGAATATACCTTCCTAAGGATTTTTATGGCTCTTTTTACTATAGAGAAGAGCTCTAAAGCCTCTTCATTAGATAATAACTCAATACTACTAACATGCCTATAGGGAACTACCATGATATGACCTGGATTATATGGGTAAGCGTTCAGTATTACAAAATTAAATTTGCCTCTATAAACTATTAAGTGTTCTTTATCATTAGTTGATTTTGGAAAATCACAGAAAATGCAAGAGTCGTCCTTCTTTTTAGAAGCTTCTGAGATATATTTTGATCTCCAAGGAGCCCATAATACGTCCATACTTACCTAAACAATAAAAAGTAACGAGTAAATAAATAGTTAAACCTTAATTTTGTAGTTCATTCCTCAGCATCTCTTATTCCTTCTTCAGTTATGGCAAATACAACTTCTCCTTCAGGCAAATGAGGAGCGTCAACTACTCTAGCTATTCTCTTATTTCCTCTACTCTTCTTTATTTGAATTCTGATACCTGGAACATGATATAAGGTATGACCTCCAACAGCTACAGTCGGGTCTCCGTAAAACATGTCTGGCCTCGCCATAACTTGGTTTGTAATTATTGTAGCTATATCATACATTTCAGCTAACCTAACTAGCTGGTGTAAGTGTTTGTTAAGCTTTTGCTGCCTTACAGCCAAGTTTTCTCTACCCGGATACTCAGCCCTGAAATGTGACGTTACCGAATCCACAATTACCAATTTGATTGCTGGTTCTTTTGTAATCAGTTCTTGCAAATCCTCTACTATAGCCATCTGATGATCTGAATTAATAGCCCTCATGTAGTATATGTTATTCATTGCGGTATCCGGATCCAATCCCACTGCTTTAGCCATAGCCTCTATTCTCTCCCATCTGAAAGTACCTTCTGTATCTATGTATACAGCCTTGCCGTTAAGACCGCCTTTTTCGGGCGGTAATTGAACATTAACACTAAGCTGATGACATAATTGTGTCTTTCCAGAACCAAACTCTCCAAAAAATTCCGTCATAGTTCTTGTTTCTATTCCTCCACCCAAAAGTCCGTCTAGTGCTTGACTGCTTGTTGTAATTTTCTTAGTATTCATTCTTTCTTTTTTAACCTCAAGAGCTGTCTTGAATCTAATATCTAATGCTTCTCTAGCTTCTTTTATTATTCTTTGTGCTGTAGTTTGTGGAATTCCAGCAGCTACGCTTAAGTCTTGGGGTGATGCTACTGCTACTGCTTCTAGTGTGGAATAACCCGCCTCTATCAACTTATTGAGTATACTTTGCCCTATTCCAGGTAAATCGGATAGGCTCTTTACTTTCCTTCCATCACCGTTTGTTGACATATACCACATCACCAACTGTAAAATCTAAAATATACACTTTCCACCGATACCTAATAAACATTATTTTCCCTCTCTTAAATACCAACCTATATCTAAATCAGGTATTATCTCTACGAATTTTTTCTTTATTTTAACCCTAGTAAAAGCTACAAATATAGCGTCTTCTGAGTATATTAAATATTTTTTATTATCAGACAACTCACAAGTTGTTTTAACATCTCTAAAATCAACTAATACAGATTTACCGTAGGTAAGTTTTTCTACTAACTTTGAATTATTTAAGAAAATTTTATTTTTACAAACTTGCGATAAATACTCAGAAATGGGTAACAGCGGATACACCTTTCCTTTCAAGATCTTTACAATGGGCTCTCCTATTGAGTAAGGATATAGATTAATTTCCCTAAGTTTAGTAAGAATTTCATTTAATTTATCATTGTTTTTATTAGAAAAAACCTCTATCTGATCAAAGCTAGAGGAAAAGAGAAATATTTCCTTGTCCCTAAATAGCTGAGAGAACCCTTCAGTATCGCAATTATAACTTACAAGGATTTGTTTTACTATGGAAAGAAACTCGTTAAGAGAAATACGCTTATAGTCTAGCTTTTTCTTAGCCTGCAAACAAAAAACCCCTCTGTACGTGATTTATGCGGGTAAAACCTTATACATTTTTTAACTTCAGAGCTGAATTTTACATACATAAACTCTTCTAATCCAGGCTGAGCCGGATACCCTTCAATTTTATCCGTCTTCATCCCTAGCTCTTCAATGGCAAAATTTACTACCGCCTCATCCTCTTCAGGAGCTATACTACATGTGGAATAAACTAATGTACCTTCTTCCCCTAGAAGTAAATAAGCAGTTGTAATAAGCTTAAGTTGCTCCTCAAAAAAGATTTTCAGGTCGGACATACTCGTTTTTGTCTTTCTTCTAGGATCTTCAGGAATTAGACCCTCCCCACTACAAGGAGCATCCAGTAATATTTTTGAAAATTTCATTGAAGTTTTAACTAGGTTTTTAGAATCTGTTCGAAGTAAAACAACGTTCTTAGCCTTCATTCTATTAATATTAGACATTAAGCTTCTAATCCTATCTCTAGATTTTTCTACTGCTAGAATTAATCCTTTGTTCCGCATCAATTGTGATAATTGTGTTGTTTTACTCCCCGGTGAAGCAGCCATATCAAGAACTAGATCATTTTCACGTGGAGATAACACGTAAGGTGGAACCATTGAAGCTAAACCTTGTATATAATAATAACCGGACAAGTATTCTATTGTAGCACCTAGAGAAGGAGTTTTTGGCATTTTTATAACTTTATAACCATGTGGTAGCCATGTAACTTTCTCCAACATAAAGCCCTTATTTTCTAATCTTGATACAAGTCTCTCACAGTCTATCAAAATATCATTACATCTAATACTCTTTATAAGCGGGACGCTACAATGATATAGAAAGTCTTCTAACTCATCCTCCATCATATGAATATATCTTTCGATCATATAATCCAGAAAGCCATACTTTCTAGCTAGTTGTTTCGCTCTAAATGATGGTGAAACTGTGAATAGTTTCTCATACTTTTTTATATACTCATTAATATTCATTTTTGATGACACACATAGAACGGGAAGTCAAAATAAAATTATTCAGCCCACCTTTAAGTGTCTTACTAACCAAATTAAAAAACAAGTACACTTTTCTAGGAGAAGAAAGCCAGAAAGACATATACTACAATAGTCCAGTTAGAGATTTTCGCCAAACTGACGAGGCCTTAAGAATAAGGAAAAGTAACGGAAAGATAGAACTTACCTATAAAGGACCTAAAATATCCTCACAAAGTAAATCCAGATTAGAAATAAACGTCGAGATCTCTAACCTTGAGGATATGGACAGAATTTTACAGAATTTGGGATTTAAAAAAGTAATAGAGTTAGAGAAAACCAGATGTAACTTTAAGGTAAATAATTACACGATTTCTCTTGATAGTGTCAAAGGATTAGGAGATTTTTTGGAGATTGAAGGAATTGACGTCGACGAAAAGAACTTGTTAAACTTTGTTAATAATTTCTTATCCGAAAACGAGATAAAAGGGGAGTCTACACTCAAATCTTATCTTGAACTTCTGGTGGAGAAAATTGAGAAAACAAATAGCGATCCTAACTGACTTTGGAATTTCCGATAACTATAATGGAGTGATGGAAGCAGTAATTAGAAAGTTTAACCCAGAGATAGAAATTACTTATATTACTCCTAACGCAAAGGAATTTAACATTTATAGCGGGGCGTATTTACTCTATACCGCATATAGATACTTTAGGAGAGGAACAATATTTCTGGTAGTCATAGATCCTGGTGTAGGTACATCTAGAAAGCCTCTTATTATTAAAACTAATAACTACTTCTTTGTAGGACCGGATAACGGAGTGTTATTTCCTGCAGCTAATGAAGATCGAATAAAATCGATTATATGGATAAACAATCCCAGATCGTATCTCTCAAAGAGAATTTCTAATACTTTTCACGGCAGGGATATCTTTGCAGTAACGGCAGCTCTATTGTCCCTAGGAGTTGATATGAACGTATTCGGAGATGAAATAAGTCAAATTACAAATCTAGATTTTGAATATAAATTAGAGAAAATAGCTGAAAATAAATTGAAAGCTTGTGGAAAAGTTATTTACGTGGATCATTTCGGAAATGTCACTACATCAATAAGAATAGATAAAGATCTTCTACTAAACACGAATGGAAAACTAATACTTAAAGACGGGCAGGAGTACGAATTACACCAAGTAAAGACTTTCGGAGAAAGTTATGGACAAGAACTTTTGGTATATAAAAACGGGTACTCATTTATTGAGATCGGAATTAATAAGAGGAGTGCCTTTTATATTCTTAACTTACGAGAAGGTGATGAAGTCTGCGTAGAGGTCTTTACCCAGGGAGATTCCAACCCTTCCACTTAGGACATCTCCAAGTGGTTAAATGGACACTTCAAAGAGTCGACGAGCTGATAGTCGTTATTGGTAGCGCTCAGGAAAGCCACACACTCTCTAATCCTTTCACGGCTGGAGAGAGAATGGAGATGATAAGGAGAGCCCTAGAAGGGAGTAACATTGATTTATCTCTAATATACTTTGTTCCTATACCGGACATCTTAATGAACAGTGTATGGGTTTACCATGTAAAATCTTTCTCCCCTAAATTCGATGTTATTATAAGTAGGAATCCTCTAGTTATGCGACTATTCAAAGAAGCTGGTTATGAGGTTATTGAACCGCCTGCATATGACAGGAAGATATATAACTCAACTTTTATCAGAAGGTTAATAATAGAAAACAACAACGAATGGGAGAAACTAGTTCCAGCTGAAGTATCTGCTTACATTCATGAGATAAGAGGAGATGAAAGATTAAGGTCTATTGCGGGTTTCTCCTAATCCTTATATACACCGGTAAGAACTATGAAAATGGGAATCTGAATGTATAAGATTGAAACTTATTATAACGTTTTCCCATGGCATGCAAATCATTTCGGAAGCTTACACGGTGGCATATATATGAATTGGTTAATCGACACTAGCGGGCTCTTAATGTCAAATGTGAGCCGCGGTAATTATTTACTTGCATCTGTCGATTATATTTATCTATTTAAACCTGCAAGAGTAGGGGATGTTATAAGAGTAGTAGCCGAGACTACAGCAGGTTGGGAGAGCTCTGTTGAAATTAAAGTTAAAGCATGTATAAAGAGGGGAGAAAAAGAGGAATTAGGAGCACTAGGGCTCACTACTTATGTAGCTGTTGACGAGAATGGTAGACCTAGAAAGTTGCCTGTGAAAATAGGTTCAGACGAAGAGGCAAATAAAAGGAGGGAGAAGAGAATAGAGAAAAAGAAGAAGGACGTTTTAGATCAAGAGGATTTGTTACCTGGAATGTCTTTCGGTAAAAGCTATATAAGAACAATATATCCAGAACACGGATTCGGAAATGGAATACTTTATGCAGGTAAAATGTATACAATGTTGGATGAGGCACTTGCAATAGTAGCGAAACTTTACACCAGAGGAAATGTATTCACTGGAAGTGCAGGAGCCGCAAACTTCTTGTCCCCCGTTAGAATAGGGGATATATTAGAGATTCAGGCTGCTATAGAGTATACTGGAAATACATCCCTTGATGTAGGTGCTAAGGTTTTCGCCATAAATCATTATACAGGTGAAAAAAGATTAGTCACGAGAACAGTATTCTCATTTGTAGCCATAGACGAAAATGCCAAACCTAAACCTATCCAAAAAATAACGCCCAGTACTGAGAAAGAAAAGAAAATATTTGAGGAAAGACTTAAGGAAAGAGAGGAAAGGATAAAACTGTCAAAGACTCTTCAAGAAACAGAATTATGTCAATAAATTTTTAGTAAGAAGAAACCTTGAAAGAGAACTAGCAATGGTATGTGCTGTCCTAAGCGGCTCCGGCTCTTTAACGTAAATTTGATAATAGTTAATCAATTTAGAAGCATACTGTAAGCTAAGATTAGTGTCAACATATACGTTTCCTTTTTTGGTAGGTAGTAGAACTAAATTTTCTAAAACATTTAAAATTATACTAGTCCTTCTATCACCGCTAAAATGCTTTAAGAGTGCGTGTTCCACGTCCTTTATATCAGGTATCTTAGAATAAAATATTATGTAATTTATACCATAATTCCTTAATTCCTCTGGATCCACGTAATTAAACCCGCCTACAGTTATCCCATCTGTAAAGACCACTTCACAATCGTCTAAAATATTCCTAAGTTTTGATGTCGCATCATCACCATCAACTAAAATCAAGTCAAAATCAATCCCTATCAACAGTTTATCGTTATACTTTGAAGATAAAAGCACAGTTTTCCCTTTACCACCCTTAAACTTAAGCGGAAAATAACCATCATCAACTCCACAAACTTGCAATTCTCTCATCACTTTCTACAATAGCTTTATAAATAATATCTTCGCTGACAGCCAGGTTTATTTCCTTAGTTTTACCGTATCTCCCTCTATTAACTACTTTAGCTGTAATTATCCCTACCATATCTAACTCATTTAGAATATCACTTACTCTCCTTTGGGTTACGTTTTCTACCCCTATCTTATTTGCTAACTTAAGATATATCTCATAAACTTCACCAGTAGTCAAGGTAGATTTACTCTTCAACCCCTTCAGAATAGCTGTCAGGACTAATTTAGAATGAAAAGGAAGAGTAGAAAGAACTTCATAAACTCTATCCCTCTCTATTTCCACTCTAGCTTTTTCAACCTCAGCAACCGTTATTTTATCTTTACCTTCTCTTTCTGCTATCTCTCCTGCAACCCTTAGAAGGTCAAGAGCTCTTCTCGCATCACCGTGATCTCTAGCTGCCAAAGCTGCACAAAGTCTTATTACGTCATCATTTATAGCTTCCTCGTACATGGCAAATTTGGCTCTTTGTTTAAGAATATCTTCTAATTCTTCTGCGTTATAAGGAGGAAATACTAACTCTTCTTCACTTAAACTGCTTTTCACTCGTGGATCCAATGTTTCAATAAACCTAACATCGTTAGTGATCCCTATCAATGATATCAATGACTTACCGAGTTCGTTATTAGCACGTGTAAACCTGTAAAGTATGTCATCACCGTGCTTTTTTACCATTGCATCGATCTCATCAAGTACGATTACTACAATGGAATCAATGTCATTTAATTTTTTTAATAATCTTCTAAAAAGTTCAGCTGTAGAAAGTCCGGTAAACGGTACCTTGCTGTTTAAGCTTTCTAATATATCCGCTAAAATTCTATATGGAGTATCGCTTTGCCTAGTATTTACATAAACATAAGTGAAGTTAGACGGAAATCTCTTGTGCAGATTTTTTAATACGAACTTTGTAACAGCAGTTTTACCTGTTCCTGTTAAACCGTATATAAATATGTTACTAGGCCTTTCAGACCTGACCAAAGGAGATAATATTTCTACTAATTTTCGTATCTGATTTTCTCGATGAGGTAAAGTTTCGGGAACGTAATCTGGTAGGAGTAGTTCTCTGGCTTTGAATACCTTGCCCTTCCCTATAGATGATAATATTTGGTCGATTATATCACTCATTATTTACTAAATTATATTAATATTTCTTTTAACCTTTAACTCCCCGGTAAATCACCCCACTATTTCCACTGGAGATAATAACGTATTATGATAAACATCTCCCCCTCTATTTCCACTGGAAATGAAGAATAATCTAAAGTATTATAATCACAAGACGTAGACAACAGTAGTTTGTATAATAAGATTAACTTTTACACTGATTTTTGCTTTAGAGATAAAATATAGTATGTCCAGTTGAAACAAAGGGGTGACTTGGCTTCATAGTTAATAATTCTAATAAAACACGTAAAGTTGTATTGTTTTCACATTTATTATCAATTTATTTCCTTTGTTTTTCAATTCACCTTGTTACTAGACGGTCAACTTTATGACGAGGTTAAGGAAGAAAGATTTAATTATTAAGATTAACACTTTTGATAATGGGCCGGTAGCTCAGCCTGGAAGAGTGCTCGGTTGGCATCGATAAGCCAAAATCCGAGAGGTCCCGGGTTCAAATCCCGGCCGGTCCACCTTTTATCTAAATCATGTAACACATAAATATAATTACCGTCGTCAGAATAATTATAGTGAAAAGTTTAACAGTAAAAGCAAAAGAAGCTGCTCTTATAGAGAATAGGATTATTAAAATAAGTTTAGTGAATTCATTGTTTGCTATATATGTATTCATGGGTAAGGATAAGGATTATATACTATCCGAGAATTATTGCTCTTGTCCTCACTTCTATTACCGCATCTTTAGAAAAAATCTTGTTGCAGAAAAACGAGTGAATGCAGAGAGCACAAAATGTTATCATTTACAAGCATTGGAATTGGCATTAGAAAAAGATAAGGCAAGATCTATTTACGTCGATCTAGTTACTATGAAAGAGATTTTATTAGAGATTTATAGCATGGATAAGTCATTTATACTAAGAAAGCTAGTTATGAGATGAGGTTATATATCTTGGCTTTATCTCCGTTAGAGTTAGCATATCTTGGCGTTATAGGTACGTTAATAGCAGGGATTGCATATGTTATCTTTGTAGAAGTGTTTAATACTGGAATTAGGATAAAGATAGGTGGGGAAGGGAAGAGTGGGAGGAAGAAGGAAAAAAAGAAAGCAACTCCTTCAAAAGCCAAAACCAAAAATACCTGATATCTTTGAATGCCCCAGATGTGGAAAAGTAGCTCTCAGCGTTACAATCAAAGATGGAAAGGCTAAAATAAAATGCGGTAGTTGCGGATTACAAGCTGAGTTTGATGTTCCACCCGTTTACGATCAAGCTAATGCATATGGTAAGTTTATCGATTTATATTATGAGGGAAAGATTGAAATTTTATCAAGTAGTAGTGAGGAGAAGACTGAAGATGAGACTAAAGGGGAAAGTGAAGAGTTACATTAGAGAGAAACTTAACGATGGTAAAGTTATTCACTTTTCATTGTTCGATCCCGACAAGGTAGACGAAAACCAAGTTTATTATTTGGGCAAAAAATTAGTGGAAGCCGGAACTGATGCTTTTCTAATAGGAGGTACTCTAGGAGTTTCACAAGAGAAATTAGATAAAATCATATCAAGCTTAACAGAATTTGGTTTACCTACGATTATATTTCCAAGTAACGTAAATCTGATCTCAAGTAAAGCCGATGCAATTCTTTTTATGTCATTACTAAATTCTGATGATTTATATTACGTTGTCGGTGCACAATTAGTAGCTGCTCCAATTATAAAGAAATTAGGACTCGAGGTTTTACCTACAGCATACGTTATTATAGGTCATGGTGGAACTGCTGCACATGTTGGTAAAGCTAGAGTAATACCATATGAGAATACTGAATTAATTTTAGCTTACTCTTTGATGGCCAGGTATATGGGGATGGAGTTCATATATTTGGAAGCTGGATCTGGAGCTCCAAAGACAATCAATCCTTTAGCTATTAAAACTGTGAAAAGCAATGTAGATGATGCTATAATCATAGTAGGAGGCGGTATAAGAGATGAAGAGAGCGGAAAACTTCTAGCAAGCGCAGGTGCAGATATTATAGTTACTGGTAATATTATTGAACAAGATTCAGAGAAAGCCTTAAAAATTATAAAAGAAATCAAAAGTATGAGGAGAAAATAAATATGCCTTCTAGTAAAAAGAGAAGGAAAGAAACAGTGCCTTTGGTTTCAATGGCAGGTTTAATTAGATATTATGAAGAAGAAAGAGAGAAGGTTAAGGTATCTCCTACAATTCTAATTATAGCTTCTATTGCTATAATAGCAGGAGTAATACTGGCGTCAATTTTAATTCCTCCTCCAGTGTAAAATATAAGGGAGCCTACCAGGGGGATACGGGGTAATATACCCTGAGGAAACTCCGGCCTCCAGATCCCCGGGGAAGTCGTATAAGACAAGGGTAGTACCCTTGGCTACGGAACAGAAACGAAACCGGTATAATGGAAGATGAAAATGAGATAACTCCTAGCTTAGGTGACTAAGCTAGGGGCATGAGATCCATTATACCGGTTGAAACGGCCGACCTTCTCGGAGCAAGTAGAGAAGGAGATGAATAGGGGATCCGATCCTTCTCTTGACGCTAAGTCGGATTCCCCCTAAATACAGAAGCCGGGTTATTGGTAGGCTCCCCTAAGATCTTATCTATTATTTCCTTCTCTATCTTAAGTATTTCCTTCTCTTTTCTACCCCTATAGGCTTCAAGTATTTCCTTGTTTAATTCTAAAAAAGTATGCCCCCATTTTATAGTATTTAATAGCTTCATAGCTTCATTTACTTCATCTAGAATATATAGTGCTGCAGCAAGAGCCTCCAACGTGGACAATTTATATGCTATTGCGTAATGAGTGGGGTTTCCTGCGAAAAGAGCAGGTAATCTCCTATGCGTATTTTTCTTTATAAAGGTTTTCTCAGTAATAATGTTCCACGACGCGTCTAAAGCAGTAATACCCTCTTTAAGAGCTAGTACTTTATCATCTATAGATAAAGTTATTCTTGAAAAAGGGTCTAGAACTATTCCCATTTCATGTTTAGTTAACTTAGCAAAACCTAAACGTACTAGTTTTTTACCAGTGCATTTCTTAGGATCATCTTGGCCATAATCTATAATAAATAGCTTCATTAATTGTCATAAAATTATTATAACTTTATTGCTAATAAACCTTCTTGGGTCAAAATTGGCGTCTGCGATAGTTCTCATTAATACGGATGCTGGAGGAGAAGAAGAAGTGTTTGATAAATTAAAAAACATGAAAGAGATAACTGAGGTTCATGTAGTTTATGGAGTGTATGATATAGTTGCTAAAGTTGAAGCTGATTCATTGGATAAATTAAAGGATTTTGTAACTAATACTGTAAGGAAATTACCTAAGGTGAGATCGACATTAACAATGATAATAGTGGAAGGCAAGAGCGTAGTAAAGAAGTAATTGTAGGTATTGATGATCATGATTCTCCAGTAGCAGGATGTACTACACATTTTTCTGTGTTATTAATGCGTTATTTGAGAGAAAAATATAACGTGATTTTTACCGATTTTCCATATCTTGTTAGATTAAATCCAAATATACCGTGGAAAACCAGAGGTAACGCAAGTATTAGACTATCCTTTAGAACTGACATAGACATTGAAGAGATAGTTGAGGAAATTTGGCAAAAATCGTTAGAGTATGTGGAAGAGATATCAAAGGCTGTGAAATTTAATAGGAAACCTGGGATCGCAATTACATATGTCGAGGCTGCTAACTATTTAGGTAAATTTTACGAAAAGGCTGTAAAAGATGTGGTAACGATGGATTTAGCCAGAAAGATTGCCGAGAGATATGGAATAATAGTGAAGGGGGACAGAGGAATAATAGGAAGTATTGCATCTTTAGGTTTTAATCCAACAGTAAGCGGTTATACGTATGAGATATTGACGTATAAGAATGATAACGAGCCTCGTAGAGTTGATGAGAAATCTGTAATAGAATTCGATGAAAAGAATTTTCCTCATACCTTTGCAAATTATGATTATATAGAAAAGACGATTCAAATAGTATCGCACGGTGAGGACCCTGTATTATATGGGGTTAGAGGCACAGATGTTAGAACTCTTATAAGAGCTTTAGAACAAATTAAAGTTTCTAACAAAATTTTTGGAGCTATGTTATTTAAAACAAATCAAGCTACTAACTCCCATATTTCTAGAAAAGGTACCTATTATCAGACTGTACAAGTGTCCGTGATTGTTAAATCGGTTAAAATCTTACAAGGAGGCGACGTTCTAGTTAATACTAATGAGAACATACCAATTATATTTTATAAAGAAACTGGGGAGTTAAATGAGGCTTCCAAACTACTAAGAGAAGGAGACGAACTATTGGTTACAGGTTGCATAAAACCGTCAAGCTATTTTAAAAAGGTAATTGAAGCCGAAAGTATTAGGATTCTAAAGCTCAACTCATTTGAACTTGTAAACCCTAGGTGTCCTAAATGCGGTAGTTCTACGGAGTCTTTAGGAAAGAATAAGGGATTTAGATGCAGAAAATGTAGCTATAAATTTCTTGGAGATAAACGGAAGCAAGATATACGAAGAGGGTTATTAACTGATGTCCTCTATCAATCTAGGAAATATAGACATCTTACCAGACCTATTTTTTTAGAGTCCAGTAGTGATCCTTACGATATTGCCACTAAAAACGATCTCATAAACTATTTATTGTACTATCATAATTAACGGGCCCGCCGGGATTTGAACCCGGGACCACCGGCTTTCTTCGCGTACAAGAGGGCGTAGAACGCCGTAAAATTGCGTTAGTTGCCAATTTACGGCAATACGCGACTGAGGGCAATACGAAGGCGTTCTATGACTATCTCATAAACGAAAGGAAAATAAGCGAAAAAACCGCAAAAGAATACGTTTCGGCAATATCTAAGCCGTTTCGCGAAACTAGAGACGCTGAGAAAGCGTATAGGTTATTTGCGAAATTCTTATCTTCACGCGGGGTAATAAGTGACGATTTCGCCGAGAAGATATTAAAGGTCGTTAAGGTGAAAAGGACTAATGCCGATATTTATATCCCGACGATTGAGGAAATTAAGCGGACGCTCAATTTAGCGAAAGACTATAGCGAAAACGTTTATTTCGTTTATCGTATCGCTCTGGAAAGCGGAAGTAGGCTTTCCGAGATTTTACGCGTACTTAAAGACCCGAGTCAAGACGTATGTGATTCCGGGATATGTTATTATCCGTTGGCATGGCAACGCGGATATAAGAGCGTTTTTTACGTCTTCCATATAACGCCGTTACGCAAAGTCGACATTACGAGATACGCTATAGACGATTTCAAGAGACGTCGTGATGCGTTAGCGATAAAGTACTTCCGCAAATTCGTCGCAACGAAGATGGCTGAACTCGGGATACCTCTCGACGTTATCGACTTTATTCAGGGTAGAAAGCCGACACGCATACTGACGCAACATTACGTTTCGCTTTTCGGCATAGCGAAAGAGCAGTATCGCAAATATGCGGAATGGCTAAGTAACAATTTTTAAAAGGACCTGATATTATTTTTTCAAATTTTCCCAAGTACTGCATGGGAAAAATTTGAATTTTTTTAAGCAGTGTTTGAGAAAAATTCTAACGCTCACTGCATAACCGATACGCTAACTCTGCATGTTGTGATAACCCGGGCTAATCTGGCTTATACGTAGACCTACCGTATTGAAACCACACGTGCTTTTTGCCTATATGGTCCATCAAATGGTCGGTTTTTGCAAACGTTTTTCCGCAATACCGACACGTAGTCTCTTTTTCCTCATATCTCAAATGTACTATAAAGGAATTGTATCTTTCGAAAGGCGTAAGGCAAATAGAACAGACCCATTTATACACCGCCCTGAGTGAAACGTAAAGCGTTAAGTCGTTACTCTCGGGCGTGAATTGAACCTCTATCGCCCGTTTTAAGAACTCCAGAGCGTTTGGCTCTGACTTTACGATTATTTTCGTATGCTCTTTAGTTTTCATCAAAAGCTATATATTTCGCCAAATGATTATATAGCTTATGGAGTCTCACGAAAACACACACTCACAAATTATGGAGTATATTAAGAAGAATCCCGATTTACAAAAGGCGATAGAACTCCTTAGACGCGAAGGGAAAGTAAGTAGGACCGCTTTACAATTCGAGTTTCACTGGACCGAGTGGAAAGCCCGTAAGGTCTATGAGGAGTTACGTTTTATATGCCGTAAAGGTTTGGCGTTTAAAGAAGACGAGAGCCATGAAACGATTTGTAGGGCTTACCACGGCTATGTCGAATTAATCACCGTAGGGCGTGGATTTGACAGTGACATGGAAATCGACGAAGACTTAAGTCAAGAAAGTGAAGAGGAAGGATTTGATGAAGACGAAGAAGAGATAGACGAGACTGAGGAAGACGAAGAAGAGACCGAGTCTAGTTAAACGAAAAAATAACGTAATTTAAGGATAGCTAACGGAGTTTGGGTCACTGTCTTTGTTTCGTGCAGTCAAGTATCAGCATTCTGAGGTATGCACTTAGGCTTAGTCCTTTCTCTTCAGCCTCTTTTTCTAACCTTTCAGCCACGTCTTTGGGCAAATAAACCACGACCCTAGTTGTGTCTTTTCCTACTACCATATAATAAAGTATCACAGAGTGGCATAAAAGTTTATATAGTGACACACTATATATACACTTAGTGACTAAAATGGCACAAGTCCAATTCGGGGATAAATGCGTAAAGGTAAACGAGTCTATTTTTTATCTAACTCCGTACGCGATACAAGTCCTGAAATCGTGGTATGACTGGTCCGTGAACTACGACACTGAGGCGTCTGAGGAGTTTCGACTAGAGGAAGTAGAGTATTTCGCTAAGGCTTTCGAAATGCTAAAGCCACAAAGCCATGATGAGGCGTTTCACTACTTAACGATATTGGAAAACGCGTTTGTACAGACCGACTACGCGATTAAGGAAATCGTAGATAGGGTTTACGCGAATAAGAGCGGTAACGTAATGGTGAGAGAGTTATGACAAGACCGAGTTGGGATTTAATCGAAAAGGCGATAGAGGATATGCTAAACGACCATATGAGGGCATGGGGTTGGTACGACTACTTCGTTATCGACGACGTTACCATATTGGTGAAGGTCTTCGACGAAAATGACGAAGTGAGGTTTACGATTAAGGCAAAACTAAACGGCGAAAAACTAGAGGTCGTTGAGGTGAGCTGAATGATAGTCCCGGTCTATATACATTACCGTGACCTGGAAGAGATGTGTTATTATGACGATTGGGAAAAGAGCGTAGTATGTGACGACTACGACTACGACCACGAGTACACGGTAGACGAAGTCGAATTCGATAGGGCTGACCTGGAAGACATAGTTAATGAGTACTTCGACGACATTATCGATATACTACTAAGGAATCATAGGAAGGAGTTAGAGAAGGCTATGAAACGTTTATAAATGGGTTTTTACTTGGGTGATGAAATAATCATGAGACGAATTGAATTTAAAATATCGAATAAGCTCCACGTAAAACTAAAAATGGCTCTTTATAAAGTCATTTTCAAACTTCTAACACGGTGAAAAACGTGGTCTCAAAAAAGCCTCATTTGTTCCTGAGAATGAGGGAAGAGGACAGAGAATTGATACATAAAATAGCCGAATATTTCGACATCTCAGAGGCTGATGTTGTGAAAATGGCGATAAAAGAATTTGTGAAGAACCATGACCTAGAGGGGGTCTCTTCATAAGTTAATCCGTTTTTTCTCGTCTCGTCACAAATCAGAAAAAAGAGGTGAGTTAAATGGCTCTCTTAAATAAATCTAAATCGAATTCGGATAAAAAGCATGACGACCGCTCAAACGGCGGTCGGAAAAAGGTAAAGTACGTGTATCTCTCGTCGAAAAAAGCGGTATTCCTAGTAACGGGCGTACCGCGTGAGAACAAGTACTCGTACGGCGTGCCGATAATACCACTCCACGGGATTTACTACTCGTCGAAAGATAAGCGTAAATATACGGCGAAAGAACTAAGCGACTATTTCGTCGTGCTGAATATCGACGAAGAGGACGCCGACGCTTTAAAAGGCAAAAAGGTCGTCGTGATGGGCTATAACGATAACGAAATGTTAGTCATAACCGATAACGGGGGTGATGAGAAGAATGGTGATAATAAGGCGTGACGACTTCCTAAGACCGAAAAAGAAAAAATTGCAGAGTAACAGCGAAAAATACAAATCGTCAACTCAAAACCCCCGGGATTCCGGTAAAACCGGTAAAACCGGTAAAAATTTACCGGAAATACCGGAAATACCGGAATCCCCCCGGGTTTCAGTTGACGATTCCAATAAATCTCAATCAAACGAGAAATTTATAACGAGAGAAATAGTGGAAAGTGAGGACGGGCGTTACAAAGTCAAGATAGACGTCTATCGTATCGGCGAAGAAGAGAAAATAGAGGGCGATAAGGTCGTACGGAGAGCTAAGCTGAAGTTCGTGATATGGTATCGTAGTGTCGTTAAAGAGTGCGTCGACGACTGCAGTGAGGCGATAGCTGAGGTCGCGTTTGCGACTGACTATAAAGTGTCAAAGAAGGCGATAAGTGCGAAACTAGCAGAACTAAGAAGAGAGTACGGCGAAATAGAAGAGGTACCGCTTATCGACTACGTACGCAAAAAGTACCCCGACCGTTTAGCAGAAATCGAGAAAGACCCCATAGCGTGGATAATGTCACGTACTAAGGAGATAGTCGGTTACGAAAGGCTCAAGTTGTTGACGTTTCTGTCTATCGTTTCGTCTCAAATGGAAAGAGTAATGGGTATGTCTCGAATACACATAATGTTGGTCGGAAAGTCCGGGGCGGGCAAATCTTCGACAGTAAAGAGCGTAACGCGTTATATCGACAATACGGGTATGTATATCGCGGGGACGAGACTGACTCAGAACGCTCTCGGTTATCTTAATGTTGATTCGTTTGACGGAAAAGTACTCTTTGTAGAGCAAATCGACAGACAGAACATTAATTATATACGCGAAATGATGACCGAAGAGAAGGTTTGTACACTCGTCACGGAAAAGGTCGCCGACGAGAACGGTAATGAGCGTTATGAATCGCATTTACGTTGTATCCCGGGTCAGTCGGCGGTAATAACGACGTCTGTCGCCGACGATATTAACGTCGACCGTGAACAGATTTTCAACCGTTTCCTAAAAGTCTACGTAAGCCCGGAATCTCTTGACGCCGACAAAGTAATTGAGGCGATATGGACGAGAAAGAAGAGCGAATTAAGTGAGGTCGACCGTCTTGTTTTTATGGCGTATCTACTATCGAGACCTAAATTCGCGGACAACGGTAACTTAGTCGACCGTGCTAAGAAATTCTTACAACCGATAACGGGCGTGGCAAGTGAGCCGGTCAATAGAACAGTGGAGGTATTGAGGAATCTCGTTATAGTAACCGCAATAGCCCGCGGTAAAACGAAGGCTGACGATAGCGATTTCGACTTCGTAATGCAGTACTTCCAATTGGACGTTTTATATAACGGTCTCGGGCTGACGGAAAGAGACGTAGAGTTCATAAAGGCGTTACCGGACACGAACGGTCTTAAGTCGTCTGAGATTGCCGACGCGTTGAAAGTATCGAAACAGTACGCGATAAACGTACTGAAGAACTTAGAACGTAAGGGCGTAGTCGAAGGAGTGAAAGATGACGGCAAAACGTTCACCTGGAGTCTAACGGCTCTCGGAAGACGGATAAAAGCGTTAGTAAACAATATCGATAAGGACGTCGTTGAGGTGAGAGACGAGAAGGGCGAAATTGTCGGTATGGTCGATAGCAAATTTCGCCCTGGCGATGACTCCGGAGTCGATAGAGAAAATGCCGTGCCGGGGAATGACGGAAGAACAGTGTCGAGAGGCGACGGCGAAACTAACCGAGTTGCTGAGGCGTATAAATTCTTGAAGGAATATGGCTCAATATCGGCCGCTGAGCTAACGGAAATATTCGGTGACGACATAATCGAAATGCTGAAGGCGAAAGACCTGGTCACTTTCAACATTATCGACGGTGTTGAATATGTTAGGGCGAAATGATTACGAAATAATCGGTTGGGTTTGGCTTACGACGTACGGCGAACTGAAGGCGAACGGCGTCAACGTCAAAAAGGGCGACGGGCAATATTTCATATATAATAATAAGAAATTCCCGCCGGGTATCTACTACCTGATACGTTATCGCGGACGTGAGTATTTGATCAGCGAAAGGACGCTCAAGTCACTTTGAATTTTTCGCATAAATGAGGAATCTTTGCCGTCTTCTTTCAACTCTACGCAAATCACGGCAAAAATTGACGAGTTGCCAATGCTTAAAAACGCGAATTGGCAACTATAATACGGGGCGTGAAAATGACGGAAAAACAACGTCGTTATAAATTCGGCGACTATATTTTACGCGAAAGAAAAGGTCGGTATTATGTCTATAAGTTGGAAACGGTGAACGGTGAGGTAAAGGAAACTTACGTCGGTCCTTTAATTGACGTAGTCGAATCATATCTAAAATTGAAATTGGGGGTCTTAGGGGGTGTCCCCCTAACAGCGGGCCCGCCGGGATTTGAACCCGGGACCACCGGCTTTCTTCAAGTTCCGGAGGCCGGTGCTCTATCCTGGCTGAGCTACGGGCCCAATAATTAATTTTCTAAGAGAAAGTTAATAAGCTGAAGTAAATAGGAAATTTTTTTAAGGATATTGTAAGTGTGATGTTTTGGTGAATAGATTGGTATTTGAAGAGGATTGGGAAGAAGATTTTGACGAGTTTGACGAAGAGGAGGATTGGGAAGAGGAGGAAGATTGGGAAGAGGAAGAGTGGTAATTTCATAATTTTTTATTATCCTATTTTAAGTGGGGATTGTAGTGCGAGTTGCGGTATTAAACTACGATTATTGTAAGCCTGATAAGTGCAATACCGAATGTATTACCTTCTGTCCTATTAACAAATCTGGCAGTAAGGCAATTGAATTATCAGATATCGTGAAAGGAAAGCCAGTAATATATGAAGAAACTTGTATAGGTTGTGGTATTTGCATTAAGAAATGTCCGTTTGGAGCTATTGACATAGTAAACTTACCTAACGAGTTTGGTAAAGAAGAGATCCATAGATACAAGGTTAATGGTTTTAAGTTATTCGGGCTTATCACTCCTAAGAGGGGTTACATAATAGGTCTTTTGGGCAAGAATAGTACGGGGAAGTCTACGATTTTACGTATCTTGAGTGGGGATCTAATACCAAACTTTGGTGATCCACAAGCTAATTTGACTAAAGAGCAAGTGTTGGAGAGATTTAAGGGGAAAGAACTTTACGACTACTTTTACTCTTTATATAACGAGAAACTGAGAGTAATACATAAGATTCAGTACGTTGAATACGCCAGTAAATTCTTAAAGGGAACTGTTAGCTCTCTACTATCTAAGATCGATGAAAGGGGTAAATTAGATGAAGTAAAGAGATTACTAAACCTCACCCCTTTCTGGGAAAAAGACGTGAAATATTTAAGTGGTGGAGAGCTACAAAAGCTCTTAATAGCTGCCGCATTAGTAAGAGAAGCTGATGTTTATCTCTTTGACGAACCTTCCTCATATCTGGACATAAGAGAAAGAATAAACATGGCTAATTCCATTAGGGAACTAACAAAGGGAAAGTACGTAGTCGTAGTTGATCATGACCTTATAGTACTGGATTATCTAACAGATCTAATAAACATAGTATATGGTAAAAGTTCAGTTTACGGTAGAGTGTCAAAGACCTATACCAGCAGAGTAGGAATAAATAATTTCCTTAAAGGTTATTTGCCTGCTGAAAACATGCAAATAAGACCAGATGAAATAAAGTTTAACTTGAAAGAGTTAACAGATTTAGACTTAAACGTTAACGCTCAACCTAAGGTAATTTGGACTAATATGTTTAAGAAGTTAGAGGGATTTAGCCTTGAAGTCGAAGAAGGTTATGCTAGAGAAGGTGAGGTAATAGGCATAGTGGGGCCAAATGGGATAGGAAAGACAACTTTTATGAGAATTTTAGTTTCAGAGATAAATCCCGACGAAGGGCAAGTTCTAACTGAGGGCTTATCATTATCATATAAGCCGCAAAGAATAGCTCCGAATTTTGACGGTACTGTTCAAGAGTTCTTAGAAAATGTTAGGAAGGATGTTCTATCTTCATCTAATTGGTTCTTTGAGGAGGTAGTCAAAAGGCTTAACTTACATAGAATGTTAGAATCTAAAGTCTCAGACCTTAGTGGTGGAGAGTTACAAAAATTATATGTAACAACAGCTTTAGCTAGAGAAGCTGATGTATATGTAATAGATGAACCTTCGTCGTATTTAGATGTAGAGGAACGATACGTAGTAGCTAAGGCAATAAAGAGAGTCACTAGGGAGAGAAAAAGCGTAACTTTTATGGTAGATCACGATCTAGCTCTTCATGACTATATCGCAGATAGAGTAATGGTATTCTCAGGGATTCCGGGTTTGAGAGGGCATGCTAAAAAGCCCCAAAGCCTTAGTTCCGGTATGAATGAGTTCCTTAAAGAACTAGGAATAACATTTAGAAGAGATATGGATAGCGGTAGGCCTAGAGTAAATAAGCCTGGGAGTTATCTAGATAGAATTCAGAAGGAAAACAATGAATATTACTCAATGAAATTAGTTAGAGAGGAAAGTAATACGTAAAGTTTTTTATATTGTTTAAGTATTAAGGCATGATGAGAACTACTATAAGTGTTATAAAAGCAGATATTGGAAGCTTAGCTGGACATCACGTAGTGCATCCAGACACTATGGCAGCTGCAAGTAAAGTATTAGCGGAAGCAAAAGCTCAGGGGATTTTAATAGATTATTATATTACACATGTAGGTGACGATTTACAATTAATAATGACTCACACTAGAGGAGAATTAGACCCGAAAGTCCACGAAACAGCTTGGAATGCCTTTAAAAAAGCAGCGGAAGTGGCAAGGGATTTAGGCTTATACGCAGCAGGTCAAGATCTTCTATCAGATTCATTCTCTGGTAATATTAGAGGTTTAGGGCCAGGCGTTGCAGAAATGGACATTGAAGAAAGAATTTCGGAACCGATAGCTATATTTATGGCTGATAAGACTGAGCCAGGTGCTTTTAACTTACCTCTGTATAAAATGTTTGCTGATCCTTTCAATACACCAGGATTAGTTATAGATCCTACAATGCACGACGGGTTCAAATTTGAGGTTCTAGATGTATATGAAGGAGAAGCAGTAACTTTAACTGCCCCTCAAGAGTTATACGATCTATTAGCATTAATCGGCACACCAGCTAGATATGTAATTAGAAGAATATATAGAAACGATGATAATTTATTAGCTGCAGTAGTAGCTATAGAAAGACTTAACCTGATAGCAGGAAAATATGTTGGGAAGGACGACCCAGTTACAATAGTTAGGTTGCAACACGGTTTACCTGCACTTGGTGAAGCACTTGAAGCGTTCTCATTTCCTCATTTAGTCCCTGGTTGGATGAGAGGTAGTCACTACGGTCCTTTAATGCCTGTATCGCAAAGAGACGCTAGAGCTACTAGATTTGACGGTCCTCCAAGGCTAATAGGTCTAGGATTTAACGTAAAGAACGGTAAGTTAGTAGGTCCGAGCGACCTGTTCGATGATCCTGCATTTGATGAGGCAAGAAGATTAGCAAATGTTATAGCAGATTATATGAGAAGACACGGTCCATTCATGCCTCACAGATTAGAGCCTACAGAGATGGAGTATACAACATTACCTTTAATTCAAGAGAAGTTAAAACCGAGGTTTAAGAAAGAAGCAGACATGTATAAGACGAAAGAAAGTATATATACTAAAGGTAAATCGACTGGAGAAACGCATGATTAACTTTTTCTTTCTTGGTACTTTTTAACACTATGGAGGTAATTAACGTGGGAAATGTTTATACAAAAGACATAAAGAGAGTTGCCCAAGAATTATATGAGAAATTTAAGGATCAAGTTACAGCAGATTTTTACTCAAATAAGAAATTAGTTGACATGTACATAGATGTTCAATCCAAAAAGGTAAAGAATAGAATAGCTGGGTATTTAACTAGATTTGCTAAATTAAGTAAAGAACAAGCCACTAAAGAAGTAGCCGAAGAGGAAAGTGAAGAGTAGAGCATGAACTTAATCATAATTTTTAGGGGACCTTTAGCCATCACTTTAGGTAATGAGAAAATAGAATATAAGGGCGAAGAGAAGTCTATAATTGAGATTATAAAGAAACTAGATAATAATAAAGGTATTTTGTATGATTATAAGTTAAAAAATGTTAAATCTGGATATATTATACTAATTAATGGTAAAGATTACAGATTATTAGAAGATAATAAAATAAAAGATGGAGACATTATAGAAATAATTCCGATTAATCATGGTGGTTAAAAATAACAGTCAAGGTCATTAAATTGAATAGTTCTGCTAACGATGTTAAGTCTTTGGTTAAATATGAAAACGATTGTGTCTCCCAAATATTGCCTTATCTACCTAGCGATATAGAGTTAGAACAAGCTTGTGAGGTATTTATGTACTTGCTATCCAAAGATGAGATAAAGAAAAAATTTAAGTCACTACCACTACTCTTTCTCCTTCTTTTAACTCATGATAGAAATATTAATGAGGCTATAAGTAAAGTAAAATCTGAAAATGAAAAAGTAGAGGTTGTGTATCAAATTATATGTTGTAAGGATAGGGAGAACAAAGAGTTTAAGATACGTTCAAGAGAGGACAGAATAAAATTGTCGATAAATGCAATACATTCAATGGAGTGGCTCTCTTAAATTTTAGCATTCTACATTATGGATAGTAGAGTTTTCTCTCTAGTTCTTATGGCTATGGGTATTCTAATTCTGGTTAATTCACTTCACGTAATTAATATTTCAATAATTTATTTACTACTAATATCTGGAATTGTAGGTATTTTATTGCTAATTACAACTAAAGTGAACTTATATCATAAAGTTAAAGATGTAATAGTTAGAGCTGAAGTTAAAGGCTCCATACAGAGGATTAAGTACAACTCCAAAGAATTCGTTTACGTCCCATTTAAAATAATCGGTAAGGAGACAAGTAATCAGCAGATCGACTACTCGAAAGAGATTTCCCAAGCTATAGAGGTTATTAAAAGACATAAAGAACGTAAGGTTAATGTAGCTATTTTAACTACTCTAGACCCTTTCCCTGGAAGTGGATTCATTTTTTATAGAGAGGTTCAAAACGATTACGATGAAACAGACTTCATTACACAAGTTTTAAGTTTAAAAAATGTAGTAGAAAGCATTGCTCCTCATATCTCCTTAGAACCTGTCTCCATTAACAATAGTGTTTTTTTGCCCTTTCCTAAGGTGATGGGTGGTGTAGTCTTTTCAGGTTATATTTTTTATAAAAGATTTAGCGTTGAAGAATCCGATTTCTTGGATTATAAGTATGATATCGAGATAGGAAAAACGATAGATAATTATCAGATTCCTGTAGGGTTTTTGTCATCAGATGTGTTTAAACATATTGCAATATTTGGTGCTACTGGAAGTGGCAAAACAAACACTGCTTCAGTGATAGCTAAGGAGTTATTTGATAAGGGATTTAATGTAGTAGTATTAGACTGGCATGGTGAGTATAAGAATTACTTATCTGATTTTAACTACTATGGTAAAGATAATATTATTCCGCTTAATCCTATAGCTTATGAAGAGCAAGACACTGAAGATATAATAGAGATAACAAAAGAAGCACTAGAGTTAACCGAACCGCAGACATTTCTAATGTATTTGGTATTAGAGCAGCTAAAGCGAGTTAGAAGGCTTGACTCTACTTCTTTAAAGTTAATTCTAGAATCAATAAACGCTGAATCTTACATGATTAGAGATATAAAATTTGCCTTAGGCAGAAAATTATACGTTTTAACTACTCCACAAGGTAGGAAGTTATTTTCAATAGATGGAGGTGACTCATTTATCGATTTAGGAGAGAGATTAAAGGGAGGGAATATTATAGATCTAAGTACCATATATAACATAAAGTTGAGGAGATTATATGCGTTATATTTAATGAAATTTTTATTCGAATATTACCAGAGATTTAGGAATCCAGACAAAAAAGCTGTTATAATTGTTGAGGAGGCTCAAAATTATTTTAATGGTAATAATGAGATATTGAAAAGGGCATTACAAGAAATTCGAAAATTCAATATAGGCTTATGTATAGTATCACAATCTCCTTCTAGTGTAGATCCAGAGGTTATGAAAAATACTAGTATAAAGATTATTCATTCTATTAAATCCAACTTAGATAAGAAGATAGTATCAGATTCAATAGGCTTAGATAAAGAACAAATTAACACATTAGACAAATTAGATATAGGAGAAGCTGTTTTCATAGCTCCTAATATAAGGAAAAATATATTAATTAAAATTAAAAAAATCGGTTAGTCTTCTTCGGAGGACTTACTTTCTCCTCCTTTTTCTCCTCCTTTACTTTCACTCTTCTTACCAGCAGCTATTAAGTCGTCTATTCTTAAGATTAATGTAGCAGCTTCTGTAGCAGCTTTTATAGCATTAATCTTAACTAGTGCCGGTTCAATTACTCCTAGTCTCCACATGTCTTCTATCTGTCCAGTGTAAGCGTTAATTCCAACCCACTTACTTGTTTCATTCTCGTGAGCACTTCTTAACTTTACTATTAGATCTATTGGATCATATCCACCATTCTCTATGAGTATCATAACTAAGCTCTCTAATGCGTTAGCATAAGCTTCGATGGCTAGTTGCTCTTTTCCGCCAACTTGAGGAGCGTACTTCCTTAATCTCTTTGCTATCTCTATCTCTACTGCTCCTCCACCGGCTACAGCTCTACCATCTCTTATTACATCAGCTACAGTACCTAGAGCGTCTCTTAGAGCTCTTTCAGTCTCATCAACTACTCTTTCTAAACCTCCCCTGATCAATATGCTCACGGCCTTAGGGTTCTTTGCTCCTTCAACGAATACCATTTTATCCTCTCCTACTTTCCTCTCTTCAACAAGTGCAGCATATCCTAAGTCTTGAGGTGTTAGTTCGTCAATGTTAGACACAACTCTACCTCCAGTGGCTCTTGCCAGTTTTTCGAGGTCACTCTTCTTGGCTCTCCTTACTGCCAGAATCCCTTTCTTAGCTAAATAGTGCTGAGCTACTTCATCGATACCTTTCTGACATATAACAACGTTAGCACCAGTCTGGGCTATTTTCTCTACTTTCTCTTTGAGTATGTTTTCTTCTTCTTCAAGGAACTTCTGCATTTGAGTTGGATCATTAATTCTAATTTCAGCGTCAAGCTCAGGCTTTTCGACCTCTAGTGAGGCGTCTAGCAAAGCTATTTTAGCGTTTTCAACTCTCTTTGGCATTCCAGGGTGTACTACTTCTTTATCAACTACAATACCGTACACTATTTGTGTATCATTTATACTTCCGCCGTGTTTCTTTACTATTTGTATGTTATCTAGATCAACGTACCACTTATTTCCTCTTAACTCGGCTACTTGTGTTACAGCCTTTACTACTATGTCTGCTAGATACTCTCTTGCGCCAGCTACAGCCTTACTATATAAAGACGTCATTGCTACCTTTCTTAGGACGTCTGTGTCATTTACTGAGACATTGGTAGCAATTTCTTGTATGGTCTTCAAAGCTTGTTCTTCAGCTTTTTTAAATCCGCTGACAATTATCGTTGGATGAATTTCCTTATATAATAATTCTTCAGCTTTTTTAACTAACTCTCCTGATAATATTACAGCTGTTTTAGTACCGTCTGCAGTTTCCTCGTCTTGTCCCTTTGCTATCTGCACTAGGAGCTTAGCGGCTGGATGTTGTAGATCCATTTTGTCTAGTATGGTAGCACCGTCATTAGTAATTGTTATATCGCCTAGACTGTCTACTAGCATTTTATCCATTCCTCTAGGTCCATAAGTAGTCTTCAAGGCTTCCTCTACTGCTTTTACAGCAGCAATGTTTATTCTTAGTGCCTCTTTACCATAAGTTCTACTTGATCCTTCCTTTAATATTATAACTGGGATACCTTCAGGAGTGGTTGCTACTGTAGCTGTGGATGCCATATCCTTTATCACCTGTTCGTTTTTCCATTAGAAGAGGTTATATAAAAATTTTTCTCAAAGCTATTTCCTTATTGATTGGTTAACCTCTCAGATATCATGCTTTGTTCTGTCTTAGAAAACAGTTCTTCAATTTTACTCCTTATTGTAACACGTTCTTTAGATTTAACGGTAGATAAAATTTTTCTAAAGTATTTCTTACTAATACCAAGCATAGGTTCTATCTTACTAAATAATTCTGTATCATAGAAATAAAGAGCTAGGGCTACCTTGTATTTTATGTGCTTATCCCTAAACTTAGGTATCCGATCAATGAAATCATATACTATAAATAATTTCTCATTATTTTCTATATATTTCAAAGGTATAAGCGAGGATTCTCTTATTATACTTCCATTATAAAATATTAATTTTTCTTCGAATTTTTTTCTAGATTTTTTCACTCTATTTACCTTTATATTTATATCTAATATCTTGTTTGTTTTACTTACAAAATTCAATGATTTATTTAAGAAAATTTCTTGTGGTGTAATGTATTTACTGTTAGATATATTTTCTATTTCATCATTATAATCATTATATACACTTTGATCAAAAATTTGATCCACCACAAGTCCGCAACTACTACACACAATTACGCCGTTCTTATAATCCCATACCAAGTTTTTACTTTTACAGTATGGACATTCCATAGGATATTACATGTCTCTACATTATACTTTTTAGTTGGTTCTAAAACTAAGAATACTGACTCAGATGACAGAAAATAATGATATTGATAAATTTATAGTTATTAATGATTTAAAACAAAGGGGTAAGAAGGGAAAAATTTCTGGAAAATATATCTATTTAGAATCTGGGAGTAGGAAATATATAATTAAGACCTTAAACGAGAATAACAAAGTTAGCGTAAAAGAGATAGAAGATTTTGTAGCATTCTCCTCGAAAGTAGATAAGGAAAGTGTAATAGCTATAGTTGATAAATACGGGGATGTAAGTTACTATTTTTTATCAGAAATAAAATTGAATAAGAAGGGGGGAAGCGTTGATATCATATGAACCTATAAGAGGAATGAAAGATTATTACGGGAAAGAACTAGAGAAGATTAAGTTCATCGAAAATACTTTCAGAGAAGTTGTGACTAAAGCTGGTTACTCAGAAATTTATACTCCAGTAGTAGAAGAGTTTGAACTGTTCTCACTAAAAGGTGGTGAAGAGTTAAGAAATACGATGTACGTGTTCAAGGATAAAGCAGGTAGAGAAGTAGCACTAAGGCCTGAGTTTACTCCTAGCGTAGTTAGAGCTTATCTAAACGGAATGCAACATCTTCCAAAACCCCTCAGGCTGTTCTATATTGGCACAGTATATAGGTATGATGAACCTCAATATGGTAGGTATAGAGAGTTCAGGCAAGCAGGGATCGAACTTATAGGATCTAATAACACATTATCCGATATTGAAGTTCTTAACTTATTGATTCAAGTCTATTTTTCTTTAGGTTTGATTAATGAAATAGAAATTAAAATTAACAATATTGCAATTTACAGAAAGATTTTTAATAAAATGAATATTGACGAAAGTAAACAAGAGCATATTCTTCACTTAATAGACAAGGGTAGAAAAGACGAGGCTGTAAAGGAATTACGTGAATCCGAATTTACAAGTTTAATACAGTATTTATTAGAGCAAAATAAAATGGACGAGAATTCTTATGAAGAAGTAATAAAAGAGGTTTCTAAATATGAATATTTAGGGCTTAAAGAGGAGATAGAAAGAATAAGAGTTATTAATAAAGTAATAAGTGAATTAAAAGTAAAGACAAAAGTTGATTTAGGGTTTGTAAGAGGTTTAGCATATTATACTGGAGTTATTTTTGAAGTTACACAACCTAACGTTCCATTTAGTATTGCTGGAGGAGGACGATATGATGGATTAATAGAACTATACGGAGGAAATGATACGCCAGCAATAGGTTTTGCTGTGGGGATAGAAAGGACATCTCTCGTGTTAAATTCTGTAATATCACAAAAGTTACCTAAAAAAGGCGTATTGATTATACTTTCTGAGGATAGAAGCAGCAATAATTATGACGAAGGCATTATATCTTACGGATTTAAAACTCTTGAAAAACTGAGGCGTTTGGGTCTTGCAACAACGTTAAACCTAAAAGAACAGTCGTTATCTAAATTAATTCCTTCATACCTGGAAGAAGGATATTCTTTCTTGGTAATAATAGGTAGAAAAGAATTTGAGGAAAGAAAAGTCACTATTAAAAACCTAGAAAACAAAACTCAGGTAACGATACCAGAGAGTAACATAGAGGATTATGTTAAGCAAATAATTTAAGTGATAAAAGGGTTTTGTTGAATAGGGTTATTTTGTTATGGAGGAATTACCTGCGACTGCTTTAGGTGTGAGATTAAGTGATAGCATACTTCTTGCAGGAGAAAGAAGGCTGAGTTATGGAAGCTTTGTATTAAGTAGGTCTGCCAAGAAAGTGTTTAAAATAGGTCGTTTTGGAATAGCTGGTGCAGGAATAATAGGAGATGTACAAACGTTAACAAGGATTATGGACGTTGAAATACGATATTATGAAATCTATAATAATAGAAAAATCAGCACTAAAGCTGCAGCTCAATTATTATCAGTGATCTTATACCAGAATAAATGGATGCCATACATTTCAGAACTATTATTTGGAGGGTTTGACGAAGACGGACCGAAAATGTATATACTAGATCCTATAGGGTCATTAATAGAGGATGATTACGCTGCGGTAGGATCTGGGGCAAGAGTAGCGATTGGTGTTTTAGAAAGTGAGTATAAACCGAACCTATCAATAGACGAGGCTAAGGAATTAGTAATAAAAGCTATGAAAGCTTCTATAGAGAGAGATGTAACATCTGGAGACGGTATAGATTTACTTATAATTAAAAAAGGAGAAGTTAATGAAGAATTTATAAAGATAGTGGAGTAAATATCTATCTTAATTATTTAAAAATATTTAGCTTCTCTTTATGCAATAATATACATGATCCATCATTTTAAACAAGTTTTCCTTTATTAAGCCCAAGTTTTTGGAAGAAATTTTAACTATTAATCCGTACAGCGAGATTTGATCTAAAATTGTACCGTCATCTTGTAGCTTCTCATAGAAGAGATAACCGTGAGCACAAAAGTCTTTTTCAGTGTATGAGGGTTTCTCAGTCGATATTTCTACTGTAACTTTTTCTCCCTCCTTGAATAAATTTATTTCCTCTACTATATCAGTCTCAATTACTATATTTTTCTCACATTCAAGTTTTAGAATTAACAAGTTCTTTAGGCTACCAGGTTCAATCCTGCTAGTCGTACAAGAGAGGTACAGCTTACCTGGCTGTATAGACTGCATATTTCTAATTGAAATGCTGGATTAAATATTATTAACCATTTTGAGATACGTATGGATATGAGCAGTAGAAGAGTAAGTGGAGATCTAAATACTTTAATCGATAAAACTATAATTGTAAAACTATCTAATAATAAGACATATTCTGGAGTTTTAAGCTCTTTCGAACTGTCTCCGTTTATGATATCATTAACAAACGCTAAAGATAATGAAAATAACACTTATTATAAAGTAATAATAAACGGTTCATTGATTACTGAGATCTTAGTCAAAAATGCACCGATTTTTGATCCTAGGGAATTTGCTGAACTAGTAGCAAAAGAATTGAACATCAGATCAGCAGATATTAAGGTCTATGAAGAAGCTGGTATAGTGACTATTCTAGATAAAATAAAAGTATCTGAGAACGGAGTAGAAGGAAGTGGACCCCTAGCCCAAAAAGTGTACGACATTTACAATAGTTATGTTGAAAAGAAAAAGAAAGGAGCATAAAGATGGTAGGAGAATTTGAAATAAAAGATGAGGATCTAGCTGGTAGAATAGGAGTACTTAATACAAGGCACGGAAATATTGAGACTCCAGTTTTTTTCCCTGTGATAAATCCTTTAAAATCTGAGATAACAATAGAAGATATAAAGAGTGTAGGATTTAACAATATAATAACTAACGCTTATTTACTTAAGAAGAATTTTAATCTTAAGTCTTCAATTCATGAGTTTTTTAAATTCAATGGAGTAATTATGACTGACTCAGGTGCATATCAGATTTTGCAATATGGTCAAGTAAACGTTACCAATAAAGAAATCGTAGAGTATGAAAACACCATAAAACCAGATATTGCTGTAATTTTAGATGTGCCAACTGGAGATGTAAGAAGTGAAGAAGAGGCTAAGTACACTGTGGAAGAGACTATAAATAGGGTTAATGAGTCCTTATCTTACATAAAGAACTCCTTAGAGGAAATCATATGGGTTTATCCTATCCAAGGTGGTAGATATCTCAACTTGTTATCTTATTCAGCAAGGTATTCTCTAAAGGTCGATGAATTTAAAATTCTTGCATTAGGCAGTCCCACTGTTTTAATGCAAAGATATGATTATATTCCCTTAATAGATATGATATATACTGCAAAGTCAAACGTAACTAGAGGTAAAGTATTCCACTTGTTTGGAGGCGGACTTCCTCATATAATGCCATTTGCTGTCGCATTAGGTGTTGACTCTTTTGATTCGGCTTCATATATTTTATACGCTAGAGATAATAGATACATGACTAGGGACAGAGTATATCGTTTAGAAGAACTAGAGTACTTTCCTTGCTCATGTCCAGTATGTACTCGATACACGCCTAAAGACCTTCTAGAAACTGATCAAAAGTCACGGACTAGGCTTTTAGCTCTTCATAATCTTTACGTAATTAAAGAAGAGATTAATACTATAAAACAATCTATAAAAGAAGGAAGACTCTATGAGTACCTTCAGCAAAAGGCTTTTTCGCATCCAAGGGTTTATGACGCTTTTAAATCCCTATTAAAATATTCCGAATATTTGGAAAAATTTGATCCAAGAACTAAAGGGGAAATAAAGGGTATATTTCTCTATAATAAAGATTCTTTAGAGAGACCTGAAATAAAAAGGCATCAGTTGAGGTTAAAGGAAATTATTTCACCAAAGTTATCAGAGCATAAAAAAATCGTTATAACATGTGAGGATTCTTACAACAGTTCAGATCCAAATATAGAAGTATATTTATTCAATCCTTTCTATGGACTTATACCATATGAATTAAGGGAGACTTTTCCTTATTCTCAACACGAAATACCTAAGCTAATAGATGAGGAAGTTCTTCAAGCTACTAAGAAGAGAGTTAAAGAATTTCTGAATACTTTAAAGGATGAAGACATTACGTTATCAATAGTTGGATGTGAAAAATTACATATAAACTCTTCCAGAGACGTTCCTATTAAGCTCTTTCTGGATCAGTTCTAGTTGTTTTTGAAGTTCTTCCTCTATCTTTTTAGCGTCTTCATATAGTTCTCCTACGTCTATCTTTATATTAAAGATTCTACCTACCTCTTCAACCGCTATAGCCGCAGCTGCAGGGTCTATTCTGTCTCTATCAGCATATGGTAGTAATATAGTAGCGGGCAAATCTTCGATCTCCGAATATATAGTAAATAGCGCCAGTGGTCCGATCATTAATAACTGTTTCTCCATCATCGGGTAAGTTAGGTTTAGCTTACTTTTTGAAGTCTTAAGCCAACGTAAATTACAGTTAGAGGTTCTATATCTTTTATCGAGACCTCCTATTAAGATAACGTTAGTCACGTTTAGTTTTTTCAGCCATTTTACTATTGTTTCTGAAAATTCATTAGCTTCTCTCTGTAAAGGTAATAAATGGCTTAAGAGAACTAAAAGGTGGTTCTTATCATCATAAAATAGTTCAAAAGGGGTAGCTATCCCGTACTCATCTAGAAAAGTGACATCACGTAAATATTTAGTAAGTACAAATCCAACTCTTTTCATTCCTAGTTTTAAGGCAATGTATCTAGTAGCTATATATCCGACTTCTCCTAACGTTCTAAAACCTGTTATGAAGTTAACTCCTTTTAACTGATCCTCATTAATTCCTTTAAGTACAATCTTGATATTATTCATCTTTTACCTCCCTCTTAACAATTACAGCAATACCCCTTTTATAATGTTTTACTTCCTCTCCCGACACTCTCGCTCTTCCGATAGCTAACAGTTCATCATCTTCGTTAACAACGAGTACTTCATCTCCAGCCCTTATACTCTCGTCTGATTCCAATACGAATTTACAGAAAACGTTTCTACCTTCTTTTATGAATTGTGATATATCATTAAGGACTACAAACCTAAACTTAGGTTTATCACTACACTTTTTTATGATTTGTCCGCTTATTTCAGTTAAAGAAAATAAATAATCCTGTGCCCTTAAGACTAAGAATAATCTAAGATTACGATCTAAAATATTACGGATTTTATTCGTAGCGATTGAATACTGTATAAAAAATTTTTCATTAGGCGGAAATAAACAATCTGCTATTGTAGAAGAAAACTGATAAGACGCTATAGTTTTTAACTTTCTAATTTCCGCATAAGATGCTGGCTTAGCCTGTGTTAAGTTAATCATACATACTTTTCAGATCTCTCTGAGATTTTATTTTTGAATCTGCTCTTTTTCACTTTAGTTATTGCACTGATTATATCATTATAAGTTACAAACTTTCTTCCGTCTCGTATAGCATTATACCCAGCCTCGGTACATATGTTTTTAATATCAGCCCCGCTCAAACCTTCTGTTAATTTAGCTAACTCTGAATAATCTATTGTTGAGTCCACCTTCATTTTAGACAAGTAAATCTTGAATATTTCTTCTCTTCCTCTAAGATCTGGTAAAGGAACCTCTATTAGTCTGTCAAATCTACCTGGTCTAAGTAATGCAGGGTCTAATATGTCAATTCTGTTAGTAGCTGCTATTATCTTAACATTATCGAGAGGTTTAAATCCATCTATTTCAGCTAAGAGTTGCATTAATGTCCTCTGAACTTCTCTCTCCCCGCTAGTTCCCATATCTATCCTTTTAGCACCTATGGCATCTATTTCGTCTATAAATACGATTGCTGGTGCTTTTCTCCTAGCTAACTCAAATACTTCCCTTACAATTCTAGCTCCTTCTCCAACGAATTTTTGAGCGAACTCAGATGCAACAACTTGTATGAATGTTGCGTTACTTTCAGTAGCAACTGCTTTAGCTAGCATTGTTTTTCCTGTCCCAGGCGGACCATAGAGTAAAACCCCTTTAGGTGGCTCTATTCCTATTTCCTTAAATAACTCTGGATTTTTTAACGGCATTTCGACTACTTCTCTTAATTCCTGGATTTGGGCCTCTAATCCACCTATATCTGAGTAATGAATGTTAGGTTTCTCAATGACCTCAAAGGATTTTACTAATACATCCTCTCTATTGGGTAAAATTTCAACAATCGCAGATCCTCTTTGAGTTAATGCAACTGATGTGCCAGGCTTTATTTTCTTTATATCTATAGACGAAGTCACATTCACTACTAAATTAGGACCCGAAGAACTTCTTACTACTACTCTCCCATCCGGTAAGACGTCTAGTACAGTAGCTTCAATGTAAGGAGGTGCTAGTAATTTTTCTAACTCTCCTTTATACCAGTTAAGATCTTGCCTTAATTTTTCTAACTCTTTGGTAAGAGATTCTATCTTTTCTTCAAGAAGTCTCACAATGGCATCATCATTATTATTAGAATAATTGCGAGACTTATAGCTATCAATTTCTCCTGACAACTGACCTCAGTATTATTATTGATTAAAAACCCTAAAAATGTTTAAGAGTGGATATTGAGTATAGATCCTATGCAAAGTCAAGCATTAAAATACTGTGAGCTATGCGGATCACCTATTAAAGGTAACGGGATTACAGTGTCTTTTGAAGGGAGTATAATTACAGTATGCCCTACATGTTATGCAAAAATTAAGAAAAGTGCAAAAATTGCAGATTTACCTAAACAGACACAGCCTAAGAAAAGTATAAAACCAGCAGTACCAAAGATAAGTAGTGAAGTGGAGCTAGAAGTAGTAGATGATTATTATAAGTTAATTAAAGAGGCAAGGGAAAAGTTAAAGCTAACACAACAACAACTCGCACAACAACTCAAAGTTTCGGAAAATATAATAAAAAGGTTCGAAAGCGGAAAATTAAAGCCCACGATTCAACAAGCAAAACAATTAGAAAAGATCTTAGGAATTAAGTTGCTAATACCAGTTGAGGAAGGGGGAGAAGAAGAGGAAGAAGGGGACTTCACTCTAACCTTGGGCGATGTTGCACACATTAGAGAGGGTAAAAGTTGAAGGCGATATTATTCGTTAATGAAGAATTTGAAGATGAGGCGGTAGCTCTAGCAGAATCTGCTTTATATGAGATAGCAAAAGTTTATCCTTTGCCAAGGAAACCTAACCCAGTTTTTTATTTACAGAAAGATAAACTTGAACAAATAAAGAACGATAATAGTATAGAAGCTATAATAATTTTTGATTTAGTAAAATCGAGGCAATTCATAGGGCTGTATAGGGAGATTCCTTCCAAAAAAGTTCTTGATAAAGTAGTATTATTATTAGAGATTTTCGCTTTACATGCAGGTTCGAAAGAAGCAAAGCTTCAGATAGAGCTAGCAAAATTACGTTATGAGTTACCTATAATCAAAGATATGTATAAAAAGACAAAGATAACGGAGCAACAAGGACCACTAGGAGCTGGAGTTTACGGTGTAGAAGCGGCGATCAGATTATACCTTAGGAGAATAGTTAAAATAAGGCAAGAATTAGAGCAGTTACGTAAGGTTAAAGAAGAGCAGATTAAAAAGAACGATTTCAAAAAGATAGCCATAGTAGGATATACTAATGCCGGTAAAACAACACTTTTCAACGCTTTAACTGGCTTAAGACAAAAAGTTGACTCCTCTATGTTCACTACAACATCTCCTAAGCGTTATTCCATCCCTATAAAACTTGACGGTAAAAAGGAGAAAGTGATGCTAATAGATACTGTAGGGTTTATAAGGGGAATTCCTCCACAAATAGTAGAGGCTTTCTTCGTCACTTTATCTGAAGCGAAATATGCTGATATTCTCGTCCTAGTATTAGACGCATCAATCAATGATAGTATGCTAATAGAAATGCTTACAAGTTCAATCGAAGTATTACGTGAACTAGGAATATCAGGTAAACCTATGCTTATAGTCCTTAATAAGGTAGATCTAGTCCAGAAAGAAGACGTAGAGAATAAGATAGCTATAGTAAAGAAAATAAGCGAGAATCTCTACTCCCCGATAGAAGATATAATTCCAGTATCAGCTTTGAAAGGTATTAATCTTAACTATTTAAAGGAGAAATTAACCCACATGGTATGGGCGTAGAACTTAAAGATATTTACGTATTAAGACTTGGACACAGACCTTTCAGAGATAAGAGAATAACAACTCATGTAATTTTAGTTGCTAGAGCGTTTGGCGCTAAAGGAGTTTTCGTTGAGGGAGAAGATTTTCAATTAGCTAAGACGATATATAATGTCTTGGAAGAATGGGGAGGAAAATCTTACTTTAAGTTAGAGTTTGTGTCTAATCCTAAAACTTTGGTCAAAAACTGGAAAGAAAAAGGAGGTAAGGTAGTTCATTTAACAATGTATGGACTAAATCTTACTGAAAAAGTATCAGAGCTCGTTCAGATTAAAGTTCCCTTATTAGTAATAGTAGGCTCAGAAAAAGTAGAAGGATGGTACTATTATAACGCTGATTATAATATAGCAGTAGGTAACCAACCTCATTCAGAAGTATCTGCACTGGCTATCTTTTTAGACAGAATATATAAGGGTGAGGAACTAAATATATCATTTAGTGATGCTAGACTTCTTGTTATTCCAAAAGAAAGAGGAAAGGAGGTGGTAAGACGTGAGTGATAAGACTGATACCTTAATCTTACAATTAGCGAAGGAATTGGTCGGTGAAGATGCGGCTGATTTATTAAAGTACTTACTAAAGAAAAGAACGGAAATAACTGATGAGGAACTGGCTAAAGAACTTAACGTTAAACCTAATGAGGTAAGGAAAAAACTCTACTTACTCTCTGAGCAGGGTTTTGTTGCTAGTAGGAAAACAAAGGACAAGGACTCCAGCTTATATATTTATTATTGGAAAGTAAATCTAGATCAGATAAACGATGTTCTTTTGAATAGAAAGAGGATGATACTTGATAAGCTAAAGATCAGGTATGAACAAGAAAAAGACTCATTATTCTACTTCTGCCCCCAAGATAATATAAAGTACACTATGGACGAGGCCTTAGAGAATGAGTTTAAGTGTCCTAAATGCGGAAGTGTTCTTCAATATTATGAATCAGAAAAAGCTAGGCAGTTTTTAGGACAAAAAATTAAACAGTTAGAAGATGAAATAGAAAAAGAGACAAAACGTGGGAAAACTAACGGTAGTTGATCTATTTTCAGGTGCGGGAGGTTTTTCTTTAGGTTTCAGGAAAGCTGGATTTGAAATCAAAGTAGCTATAGATATAAATCATTCGGCAGCAAGGACATACTCGGCTAACTTTCCTAACACAATAATTATTGAAGATGATATACGTAACATATCTGGTGACGATATAATACATTTAGTTGGAGGAGAGGTTGATATAGTTATAGGTAGCCCCCCTTGTGAACCTTACACTGGAGCAAATCCGTTCAGAATGAAAGAGCCTCTTGATAGACTTTACTTAGACGAAAAAGGAGAACTAACTCTTGAGTACATAAGACTCGTAGGAGAGCTTTCGCCTAAAATATTTATAATGGAGAACGTTCCATCAATTATTAATACAGAAAGCTTGAAGGATGCAATTAGGTTGGAATTTAGGAGAGTTGGTTATGAGAAAATATTCTTTAACTATCTAAATGCTGAGGATTATGGAAATCCATCAAGAAGAACAAGGGTATTTATTTCTAACATACCGTTGGATCCTCCTAAGTCGAGTAGATACGTTATGGTATGGGATGCAATCAAAGATCTATCCGATCCTAAAACCTATAACGAAGTTCCTAATCATGAAGTTCAGGAGGTTAATGATAGAAAACTTAAGGAAATCGCAAAGACGAAAATTGATGATTATCTAACAATGTTCAGAGGGAGTTCTGGTAGGAATATCCCATTATACATAAGGCTTAACCCTAATAAGCTAGCTCCTACTGTAATGGGTAATTCCAGATTTATACACCCATATGAGAACAGGTTTTTAACGGTCAGAGAGCAAGCAAGATTAATGAGCTATCCTGATTTTCACGTGTTTCTTGGAAGTAGGGATGATCAGTTTAATCAAGTAGGCGAAGCAGTAGCAGTAGCCTTATCTACTGCGATCGCGCGACAAATAATGAGTGAATACTATGCCCGAGATATTCGTAGTTCTGCATAATGTAAGTAGTGTTCAGAAATTATTAGATTTCGCAAAACTAGCGTTTAATTTAGAAATTAAGTATGTTATAGTGACTAAAATAGGTGGGGTAGCCGCTCAAGCAGGAGTAGCAGATGCAAGTAAATTAGCTTTTAAATTAAACAAATCGTTTATAGTACTACCAGACTTAAAGGATGCTATAGAGCTTTTCTCACCAGATTCAATAATCTTAATTTCTCAACAAGCAGATAAGGTCTTTTCTCCATCAATGATTACCAACAAGAAGAGAATAATGTTAATCTTTTCAGGCGTGGAATCTGGATTTAGTAAGATAGAGCAAAGTTTGGGAGACGTTTATAAGTTACCTGTCTTTAAGGGTGAAGTTCCACCCGTTGCTTCATTAGCTGTAATTTCATATATGTTGAGTGGAGAAGAATTTAAAAAAGATCAAAGCTAAAAAAGTTGTAGTGGGCCCGTCGTCTAGCCTGGTTAGGACGCCGCCCTTACAAGCTCTGCTAGGAGAGGCGGAGGTCCTGGGTTCAAGTCCCAGCGGGCCCACTTTTATTTTAAAATAAAATTTTAGGTGAAGTATGTAAGAAATTATCGTGCTACTTTTTTGTTCATAAATTTAAATTCACGTCAATTGTTTTTCTAAACTCGAGAGTTTTTACTTATTACCATTTTAGTTTCTCAATTAGTTCCTCGGCAGTTTTAAATATTTTACAGCAGTTATGGGAATCTTAGGGAGGTAATACCAAGAAGTCGGTATTAGCGAGAAGTTTTTAATTTTAGACGTCTTCATACTGAAAAGATGTCAAACGGAAAAGGACAAATCGAGTTAGCTAAGGAGAAGTTGATCAAGGCAGTGAACAAAGTCCTGGGCATAGTGAGGAGGAACGGGAGGAGCAAGAAGGTCGAGTTAGCACTAGTCCTCATGACCCTGCTAGGTGGTAGGGCCAGCGTGAAGAATGCTGCTGAGACGTTCGGGTTGGACTACGCAAACCTGCTGGAGGCGTTGGGAGAACTCGAAGACGCGTGGAAGGACTACTTAAAGGTACTGTCGGGGCTGGTGAAGGGTGAGGTAGCTGTAATCATAGACGACACCGTGGACCACAAGGAGTACTCCAGAGGAAAGGACGTGAGCCCCCACGGGAACTACTGGATCTACTGCCACACCCACGGGAGGTTCGAGAGGGGCGTTCAACTCCTCACGGTCGCCATAGTAGACCTCTCCACGGGCAGGGCGTTCATGGTGGGAGCCTTCCCCTACGCCGTGAGGAAGATGTTGGACTTGGGGATGGTCACCGAGTTCAAGACCAAGATCGACTTGGCCAAGGAGATGTTGGACGTGCTCAAGGGGTACTTCCGCGTGTCCAGGGTAGTCTTCGACTCGTGGTACTGGTCGGAGAAGCTCGTGACGGACAACGTGGTGTCTGAGCTCAAGTCCAACCAAGCTCAGGGTCGAGTCGGCCCGGGGGGACCCTCGAGGAGGTGGAGGGACACCTCCGAGTGGGAGACCTACCCCCCGGAGTCTACTACGCCGACCTAACCCTGGGAGACCGAGTGATTACGGTAAAATTGCTAGTCCAAGAATATAAAGGTGACTCCGGTACACACGTCAGATACCTCTACACGACTGATCTCTCGCTCAGTGAGGAGGAGATCGAGGAGGCATGGAGGATGAGGTGGGAGATCGAGAAGCTTCACAGGGACGTGAAGGCCTTGGGACTGGAGGACTCTTCGTTCTGGAGGAGAGAGAGGCTTCAGGGTTACCTCACGATCTTCACCATCATGGTCAACGTTGTCAGGGAGCTGGTGGGGGCTCTTAACCTGAGGAGCGTGGAGGCGTTCCTCAGGTTCGTTGAACGTTATTTAGGCGGACCACCTGGGCTGATGAAAATCTTTAAGTTACGTTAAAGTCCCATAACTGCTGTTATATGATTAAAAATATGGTAATGAGTAAAAAACATAGAAAATTATTTTGAGTAGTGATAATTTTATATTTTTGAGAAATATCAGATCCAATGATGAAAGACGAGGAAATAACTGATATTAAAGAAATAAGGAAGAAAATAGGAGAAACAACTGGTAAATTAATTTTTTATATAGTGCTCTATGTGGTAGTAGAAGCGATAATCAACAACCTAGTTTTTCCCTTTTTAGAGAAAATGATTACCTCACTACCTAGTATACCTTATATCAGTTCGTCTAGCAGTTCTACCAACGCCTCTGCAAGTACACAATCGATAGCCGGCTACGAACCTTACGTAAATATTCTAATATCGCTATTATTTGGATACTTTATAGTTCAAGCATTTGCTAATGTTTTATACTGGAATTTGAGATTAAAGTACGACCATTCGACCGCTGCTTCAATGAGAAGTGTTTTTAGACTAATAGGAATTGGAGCACTAGTAGCTGCAATAGCCGGTGGAACAGCTGGAGGGGCCGCAGGTGTAGCATTAGGTGGTTTTATAGGAATTGTAATAGGTTTTGCATCACAACAAGTTCTAGGCCAAGCAGTAGCTGGCATGTTCATCCTTCTAGCTAGGCCATTTAGGATTAAGGATCATGTTAATATACTTAGCGAAGAAGGAATAGTTGAAGAAGTTAGTACATTATTCACATATCTAAGCAAGCCAGACGGAACAACAGTGTTAGTGCCAAATAACTCTATAATAGGAAATAAGATCTATCTACTACCTAAATCGGGACAACAAGAAAAGAAGAGTTAGTTACTTTCTGAGTTCCATTTTTTAAAGCCTTTTAATACTCAGTAATACTTAACGTAATTTGTGGATAGAATAAAATTTTGGAATAAGTTCGTCTTACGTTTTTTAGAGATTTTTGCTGCACCATACTCAGTTCTTAGAAAAATATACCCTCAATTAGCAATTCTATCAATAGTAGTTTACGTAATAGCACTAGTATTCGTCTATTATCAACATCTCGACTGGATTTCAGCAATTTATGCTGCTGTAAACGTCATAACTACTGTAGGTCTTTACGCTCCAGACATCAACACAATGCCTAGTAATGAGAAATTGTTCTTAACCGTACTGATCTTGTTCACTGTAGGTCTTTTTGCATCTATGGTTCAATCTTTAATTGGAACCCTTGTAAATAAAAATATATGGATAGATGCCAGAGCGAGATGGAGAGGACAACATATGGTAAACCACATAGTCTTGATAGGAAATGCTGAAAGCATAGTTTCAGCTGCCAGAAAGTTACAGCAATTAGGAAGGGATTACGTAGTTTTAACTTCGTCTAAAATTCTTTATGAAGAACTAAAAGGGGATAATGTAATACTGGGAGATCCAAAAGAAGAAAATAATCTAATATCAGCAGGAGTTGAGAAGGCGTCAGCAGCGATAATTGCAATGGACGACGATTCCGAAACACTTCTAGTAACATTAAGAGTTCAAAAACTAAATCCTCCTTTAAAAGTAGTTACTATGGTTAAGGACATTTCAATGATAGATATTGTGAAAACAGCTGGTGCAGATGTGGTTATACCCTATGAGGATATAATGGGAAGAATGCTAGCATTTGCCTCACTTTCTAACTCCTTTGCAGGTATTATCTACTCAAGCAGAGAAAAAGAGTACTCAATAGGAGTGTTCGACGTTAAGAAGAGAATAAAGCTAAAAGATCTTCCTCCCAAGGTAATTCCGATCGCAATTCTTAGAGACGGTCATTTAGATCCCTATTTCGATAAAGAAACTGAAGTGAAGCCTGGGGAATCCTTGTTCGTTTTAGGAGATCCTTCAGCGTTTAAAGAAGTTGAAAAACTTCTGAGCTAAAAAGATTGTTTTAAGTTCCGTATCTCCACTGCTTCATATATTCTATCTGCTCCTTGGTCATGGGCTCTAACTCTATTCCCATTCCTCTTAGTTTTAGCATAGCTACAGTTTCGTCAATCTCTTGAGGAACATTATACACTTTCGGCTCCAACTTGTCTTTATTCTCGATAAGGTACTTCACTGACAAGGCTTGATTAGAGAAGCTTAAATCCATAACTTCGCTCGGATGTCCTTCAGCCGCCGCAAGGTTCACTAATCTACCGTCAGCTAATAAGTATATTCTTTTACCGTCATCTAGCGTATACTCCTCAAGGTAAGGTCTTATAGTCCTCACTTGCTTTGCTATTTCTCTCAACCATTTCACATTTATCTCCACGTTAAAATGACCTGAGTTAGCTAATATCGCTCCGTCTTTCATTTTCAGAAAGTGTTCCTTATTTATAACGTTAATGTTTCCAGTTGCTGTTACGAATATCTCTCCGATTTCCGCTGCCTTACTCATAGGCATGACGTCAAAACCATCCATTACCGCTTCTAAAGCCCTTAAAGGCGATACCTCAACGACAATAACCCTAGCTCCCATACCTCTAAGCCTTTGAGCTATACCTCTACCTACCCATCCGTAACCTGCCACCACGGCAACCTTACCAGCTATCAAAATATTGGTAGCCCTCAAAATTCCATCGATAGTGCTCTGTCCAGTCCCTATTCTGTTGTCGAATAAATACTTTGTAAATGCATTATTTACTGCTACCACGGGGTATTTCAACACTTTCTCCTCTTCCATAGCCTTTAGTCTGATAACTCCTGTCGTTGTCTCCTCAGTTCCTCCTATGATTTTCCCTGAGTAATTCTCGTGTATGTAAGCATGTAGGTCACCACCATCGTCCATAACTATTTGAGGCTCGTACTTCATTATCTCTTTAATGTTATTGTAATAATCATTCTCGTTCTCGCCTTTCCATGCGAAGACGCGTATACCTTCTTCAACTAAGGCCGCAGCAACATCATCTTGTGTTGATAAAGGATTACTTCCAGCTAAAGCAACCTCAGCTCCTCCGGCTTTTAGCGTCTTAACTAGCGCAGCTGTTTCCTTAGTCACATGAAGGACTGCACTTATTCTGATCCCCTTAAGAGGTTTTTCCGCTTCGAACTGGTTTCTGATCTCCATTAAAGCTGGCATGTGAAGTTCTGCCCATTCTATTTGCTTTTTACCTTGCTCTGCGAGTGAGAGGTCTTTAACCTTATAGTCCATATTTTAACCTCCTTTGCTTAATCTTCACATGGAAATTTAAGTATACCTACGGCGAATTTGTTAAAGAGATGATTTAATGGATAACAATGTCTCTTCCATACTTTGATATGTCAATAATGGTCATAGCTACTTCCTAGGTGCTCTTCCTATAACCCTATCATCATATTAGATAAGGAAAATCAATTTAGATTGGGGCTCTCCCATTTCGAGGTCAGATTCAATTAGAATGTGTGCGATTTACTAGGAAAAACGAAAAGTTACAGATAATTTTACAAAGATGTTAAACTCAATTCCTTTTCCTTATGGATTAACTTAGTTAACTAATTCTGATAGTGTGCAGTATTGAGGGAGAGATGGGATTCCTCTGTTAGGTTTAATTGGTAAAAACGACCATAACATTTTTAAAACATTCCTTAACACTATTATAGTGTTAGGGCCCGTAGCTTAGCCCGGTAGAGCGCCCGGCTCATAACGTCTTTGAGAGACCGGGTGGTCCGGGGTTCAAGTCCCCGCGGGCCCACTGGTTTTCCTTGGTTAGTTTAATAAACATGACGAGTCTTATATGCTAAAAAGTAAAATGGTTATGAAGAGCTTTTCTTAAGGATTTGCTCTCCTGACCGAAATGCAATTTAACGATAAAGAAAATAGGAATATGAAAAGTATGCGGGGGGTGGGACTTGAACCCACGCAGGCCTACGCCAGCGGATCACTTCCGCGGAGTCTTAAGTCCGCCCCCTTTGACCAGCTCGGGCACCCCCGCGCAAGTATTTCATATTATGTCTGACTTTATATTTCTTTCCCATGCTATTAAGGATTTATTTTACCCGCCTATACGTGAACTTAAATGATACAATGAACAGCTTAGAGATTGTAATAAAAAGCAAAAATCTTAATTTATACTCTGATTGTAGTTTTTAGGGGTAAATATAGTATGGTTGCTCACTCTAAAGGTTATAGGACTAGGACTAGAAAGTTACTAACAAAAAGCGTTAGGGAGCGTGGTGCTGTACCACCTTTAAGTTCTTTAATGTATGAGTATAAGGAGGGAGAATACGTAACAATAAGAATCAATCCCTCTATACATAAGGGGATGCCCCACAGAAGATATCATGGTAGAGTAGGTATAATAGTGGGAAAGAGAGGAAAGGCTTACGAGGTTAAAGTAACCCTTGGTGATAAGGAGAAGGTAATTATCGTCAGACCTGAACATTTAGAACCTTTTAATGGCGTTAAAAGGTGAAAATTTTTGTCCTATTCCATTCGAGTTATAGAAGAGCATCATATTCCTTATTCTGTAGCTAAAAAATACCTACAAGATTTAATAAGTAATGGTAATTCATCGAATCTACTTCAGAGGACGTTCGATTACTTAAATTCTATCTCAAAGTGTGATAGTAAGGGAGCAGAACAAATAATGGAGGAGTTAAAGGAAATAGTTAAAAAAGAAGAACTTAGGGCTATGATTGCTAGCCTATGCCCTCAGACTATAGACGAGGTTAGAATTATTTTGGCAACTGATACTTCCACAACTTATACTACAGAACAAGTCCAAAAGATTATTGAAATAGTTAAGAACCATATGGAGAGTTGAGGTTTTTACTTTTAAAATTATATAATACAGTGTATGCAAAGGAAAAGACCAATTAAGGAGCGGATGGAGAAAGCAGTATACGTGCTAGACTATCTAAGGGAAGGTAATCCTCTTGACAAACACACTGTACATAAAAACAGACCAGTACTTCAACTAGTAGGAGAAGATTATTTCATGCTTATGGAAGCTTCTCCTCTTAATTCCCACCAAGACTTTCAGTTGGAGCAGAGAATAGAGTTAGTAGACAACTCTTATCTGAAGATAGACTTTCACATCACATATGAGGATCTCACGTCTGTTGCTAAGGATGAACTAGTGAAAGTACTGAGATTAATAGTAGAAAATAAAGCCAAGTTGTTTACGGAGTTTTTCAATAAAGCTGAGCCTTTAACGTTAAAATTACACGCACTCGAGCTATTACCTAATATTGGGAAGAAGACGTTGAAGACAATCTTAGAAGAACGAAAGAAAGAACCCTTTAAAGATTTGCGAGATATAGAACAAAGAGTCGGGATAAAGGACGTTATCGGAATAATAGTAGAAAGAGTAATAAAGGAAATACAAGGAGGTGAAAAATACTATCTCTTTGTATATCCATTGGAAGAGAAGAAAAAACCTACAGAACACTTCGTGTATTTGGGCTATTTGGAAAGATTGAGTAAAGATGCCCAGTAAGGGTCAACATTTTTTAATAGATTTAACAGCCATAAATAAAGTAATTTCTTACGTTGATTTTTCCAAGAGACCTATTATCGAAGTAGGAGGAGGAAAAGGTGCTTTAACTACATTACTAAAACCGGACTTAACTGTTGAAATTGATAATTCATTAACTAAGTATTTGAAGGATTATAACCTCGTAATAGCCGATGCTGTAGCTTCGCCTTTTTTTAGGGGTCAGGTAGTATCATCACTTCCTTACTATATAACTTATGATTTTATGAGAGAAATGGTAAAAAATTCTAGGATATTTAGACTAGTTCTTCTATTACAAAAAGATTTTATAGAAAAAATTTTCAACAAGGCTACATATATATCATTTACACTCCACTATCATTTTACCATCCATTCTAAAGATATAATTCCTCCGAGAGCTTTTTCACCTAGACCTAGAGTTTATTCTCAAATAGCAATCTTCGAGAGAGTTAGAGATTATAATCGGCATGTGGACGAAGTTCTAAAGTGTGTTAGTTCGTATAAGAATAAAAAACTCAGTTCAGTAGCTAAATTGTGTGGATTAAAGGTCACTTCAGATAGGAGGATAAGGGACTTTAAACCATGTCAAGTAATAGAGTTATTGAATTTTCTGGGTATAGAATATGTATAAATGAAAACGTGTATGAACCAGGTGAAGATACAGAAATACTCCTAGATCTTTTGAAGATCAATCAAGGAGACAAAGTATTAGACATGGGATCTGGAAGCGGCATTCTAGGTTTCTATGCGGTAAGAAAAGGGGCTAAGGTTACGTTTATTGATATAAATCCTTATGCAACTGAGGCAACTCTATGCACCCTTAAACTAAATAACGTGAACCCTGAGAAATTTGATATAATTAACTGTGATCTTCTCTCTTGTTTACGTAAGGATGTAGCTTATGATGTAGCTATTTTTAATCCACCTTACCTTCCTTACGAAGAGTACAATTCTTGGATAGGGTATAGTTGGTCTGGAGGTAAGAATGGGATCGAAGTCCTTCTGAGATTTCTTAATAGTATTAGAGCTAAAAGAATATATATTGTATTCTCCTCTTTATCGGATTTTGACAATTTACTTATAGAAATTGAACATATAAATTATAAAATAACAGATAAGAGGGAAATAACAATAGGTTATGAGACAATTATGGGATTGGAGTTGGTAGCTAATGATAAGGCTCATCGTCGTGGAACCTGAAGGAGCATATAACGTAGGTTTTATAGCTAGACTTGTAAAGAATTTCAGTGTAGATGAATTCTATTTAATTAATCCTAAATGTAACATGCAGGAAGCAATTAATTTCTCTGCCCAAGGTAGGGAGATATTAGAAAAGAAAGTCGTTATAGTTTCCAATTACGATGACGCGATTGAAGACCTTGATATAAAGATAGCTACCTCAAGCATAGCAGATAATGAAGGAGATTTATTGAGAAAGTCGATTAAACCATGGAATCTGGACAGATTTATTGAGGATAACAAGAAAATAGGGTTAATATTTGGTAGAGAAAGCGTAGGGTTAACAAGAGAGGAGATCATGAAGGCAGACTTCTTACTACATATACCTGGAAATCCTGAATACCCAGTCTTGAATTTATCCCATGCAGTCGGTATAATTTTATATGAAGTTTTCAAGTTACGAAACGTTAAAAAGGCAGAAACAAATGAGGGTGAGAGAATTTCGAGTGAGTCCATCAAACTCCTAGATTATTACTCTAAAAAAATAGTAGATATGTTAAAACGTAGTGAAGGAGACGAGTACATGTATATTTCCCTCAAGAGAGCTCTTCTAAAAGGTATCTCTAATGAGGTAGAAGCAAGGACGATTATAAGGCTTTTACGAAAGGTGTACGTAAAAGTTAGCATTGCTGAGGGAAAGAGTGAAGATGAAATAGAGTGAAAATTTTTTATAAAGGTTGTTGGATTAAAAGTTAGTCATGTCATCAAAAGCTAGCTCGACGATTAAGGACAAGTGGAAGCTTAAGAAGTGGTTTACGATCCTAGCACCTAAAGTATTTGGGGAAGTACCCTTAGGTAGTACTCCAGCTTTCGATGTCTCGCAGACGATTAACAGAAAAGTTGAGGCAACACTTTATGATTTAACCGGAGATTTTAGTATGGTTTATGTGCACTTATATTTTAAGATAGTAGGGATTGAAGGAGAAAGAGTAGTAACGAGATTCGCAGGTCATGAGTTATCCAGAGACTATATTAGGTCTTTAATTAGAAGAAAAAGTTCGAAAATAAACGCAATAACAGATGTAACAACTCAGGACGGGTATGTAGTTAGGGTTAAGGGACTAGCTCTTACTACATATAGGGCTCATAGGTCACAAAAAACAGCTATTAGGAAGATAATGGCTGACATTGTTACAAAGAAGGCTGCAGAATCGACATTTGATCAATTTGTACAAGACGTTGTATTTGGTAAACTAGCTAATGATATATTTCAAGAGGCTAAGAAGATATATCCTCTTAGAAAGGTAGAGGTCGAGAAAACTAAAGTAATTAAAGTTCCTGCATCATAACATTTTTATGAAAGCTGTAATATTAGCTGCAGGTCAAGGTGAAAGATTAGAACCTATTACTCATACTCGTCCTAAACCTTTTATTCCTATCTTGGATAAACCTTTAATTCTTGATATAATAGAGCAGGTAAGGAAGTATGTAAATGAGGTTTTGGTCGTAATAAGTCCTGATCATAAAGAATATTTCGAAAAAAACATAAGTGGTGTAGCACTAATCGAACAGAAGGAAGGAAAAGGAACTGGAGCTGCACTGAAAGCTGTATCTTCAGTAATTAAGGATGACTTTATCTTGATTTACGGTGACGTGTTTATAGGAGATAAGAGTGTTCTTAAGCAATTCTTAAGCGAAAAAAACGCAATCCTTGGCGTAGAGGTGAAAAATCCTAAGGATTACGGAGTTCTGGTAATGAACAACGGTAACTTATCAAAAATAATAGAAAAACCAGAAATACCGCCTTCTAACCTTATCAACGGAGGGATCTACAAGTTTTCTCCTGACATATTTGCCTACCTGGATAAAATTTCCCTATCCGAAAGAGGTGAGCTAGAACTTACTGATGCCGTGACGATGCTAGCTAAAGAATCGCAAGTCAAGGTTATTAGATATCAAGGATTTTGGCTAGATATAGGGAAGCCGTGGAACATATTAGATGTGAATAAATGGGTTTTAGACAATTTACCTTCCAGTGAAAATTTCGGTAAAGTAGAAGAAAATGTAAAAATTAAGGGAAAGGTTGTCATTGGAGACGGAGTAGAAATAAAATCCGGTACATATATAGAAGGACCAGTTTTTATAGGGGAAGGAAGCGTTATCGGTCCCAACTCTTATTTACGTCCTTATACTGTTCTAGTAAAAGATAATAAGGTAGGAAATGCTGTGGAGATAAAGGAGAGCGTAATCATGGAAGAAAGTAAAATCCCTCATTTAAGTTATGTAGGGGACTCTGTTATTGCTGAAGATGTGAATTTTGGGGCTGGTACTCTAATAGCTAACCTGAGGTTTGATGAGGATGAAGTAAAGGTTAATATCAAAGGCAAAAAAGTAGGAAGCGGACGAAAAAAACTTGGTGCTATAATAGGAGGTCACGTGAGAACGGGTATAAATGTTACAATTCTACCCGGTGTTAAGATAGGAGCTTATGCTAGGATATATCCTGGGGCTGTGGTAAATAGAGATGTAGGGCGTGGTGAATTTTTCAGGGCTTAGCAGTAGATGAAACTATTTTTAATATATCGTTATTTTGTAACTTATAATCATCTCCTACTCTCATTTTGTTTCTAACATTTATTGCATAGAGAAAACCTTTAGCAAGCTCAGAGTGTATTTCTTGAGCTAAATCTTTCGGCGTGGATCCTTTTCGTATTAATATCGCGTCCGGAAGTACGTTACCATTATGGTCTGTCAACTTTTTCTCGTCCTCTACGGGATAAACCACTATCATTCCCAGAGCATCAAATACAGCTGAGTTTATCGCCTGCTGAACTCCGGTGCTCCCGTACTCTTCTAAAACGTTTTTCTTTATATAATCTAATGCGTCTCTCTGTTTTTGAGGGAGTTGTTTTAGCACCTTAAAGTCTCTTTCACCTGGGATATATTCTATCAAGCCGCTCTTAGCAGCTTTTCTTAGAGCTAATTCTGCCTCTGCACTAGTTGGTATTACCCACTTGTATTTTTTAGTAAGTTTTTGGATAAATTGTTTTGCTTCTGGTATATCTGACTTATTTGCTGCTATGATAATAGGTTTAGAAATTTTCCTAAGTTTTTTGCTAAAATTTCTGAGATCTTCTTCGCTCCATTGCATTAATTTTAGATTTTCTAACTTTGTTTCTCTGAGTGTTTCTATAATGTGATATTTGTTAATTGATAGCCCTGAGAGCTTAGATAAAAGCTCGTCCACGGGATCTCTGTTAGTGAGATCGACGGTTCTTGCAAACTTTTGCCAATCTTTAGATATAATAGAAAAGAACCATTCCTCAATTTCTTTTTCTATGAAACTTATATCTTCTTCAGGATCCCTTATACCCGGTTTTACTGGAATTCCTTCTTCATTTGTACTTCCGCTAGCATCTACTACATGAATTAACACGTCAGCTTTTCTTAACTCATCAAGGAATTTATTTCCTAAACCTCTTCCCTCATGGGCACCTGGAATTAATCCTGCCACATCTACTAGTTTAACTGGAATAAAGCGATAATCGTTGATGCATATTGAATTTCTGGGGTTACATTTAACATTAAACTCTTTATGTACACAGAGTTGTTTTACGTATGCAACACCCACATTAGGTTCAATAGTTACGAAAGGTCTATTAGCTATCTCTACATCTAACATAGTTGCAGCAGCAAAAAATGTACTTTTCCCTACGTTCGTTTTTCCTATCAGTCCTACAGTTATCATTCAAGATATTATCGGACAAATGAGTTTATTAATTAGTTGTTAATTAAGTGAGTAGAAGAATTATGGCATCATCAATGTATAGTTACATAGAAGCGACATGGCAAAAAGAGGAGTGGAAAAAGAGTGTGCTGAGGAAAAGGTTAATAGAATGGAGAAGAGATGAAGCTATTGTAAGAGTAGAGAAGCCGACTAGATTAAATAGAGCGAGGGCTTTAGGTTACAAGGCTAAGCAAGGTTTTGTAGTAGTCAGAGTTAGAGTAAGAAGAGGAGGTTTAAATAAGCCTAGACCTAACAGCGGCAGGAGACCCAAAAGAATGGGTGTTTATGGATACTCCCCATCTAAGGGGTATAGGTGGATTGCCGAAGAAAGAGCTGCAAGAAAGTTCCCCAACTTAGAAGTCTTAGGTAGTTATTATGTCGGAGAGGACGGTTTGTATAAATACTATGAGATAATAATGGTCGATCCAAACCACCCAGTCATTAAGGCTGATCCTAACTTAAAGTGGTTACAAGACCCTGCTAATAGGAAGAGGGTATTTAGAGGTTTAACAAGTGCTGGAAAGAAAGCTAGAGGATTAAGGAAGAGTAGAGGGTTAAAAGGAACGATATCACATAAGTGGAAGAAGAAACAGAAAGAGAGAGAACTAAAGAAAAGACACGAAGCTTCAAAGTACTATAGATTACAGAATTTCAATAAGATACCTGGGAAATGAAGGTAGCTTTTGTTTCAATTTCTGTATTTTGTCACGAAACAGAAGATAGAAATAAAATACTTAACTCATTAGAGTACTTTTTTAGCTTAGACAATGCCGAAGTTAAGGATAGCGTAGTTCAAGGTCACTACGGCAATAGAATTGAAATTATAGAATACAAAATGAAAGGAAGAGAGGCTCAAAATGTTTTCGAGAAGATTCTTAACTCATTAGACAAGATGGATCTAATTTTATTAGCGTCTACTTTGCAGGCAAGGACTGACAAAGGAAAATTACATTTAAGGATAGATAAGCAGAGATTTATAGAGGAAAATAAGATTTTCCTAAGAGACGGGGATGATGTTATAAAATTAGTAATATCCTTTAAGAACTTTAGGAATACAGATGAAATTGTTGAAGAGCTGAAATATCTTGTTAGTAGAGACCTGCGTAAAGACAATTGAATTAAGAGAGTATGCCAAAAAACTGGGCTACGATGAAGTTCTTTCAGAGGATAAGTACGACTCCAGATATAGACTTTCTTTGGAATTAAGTTCTAAAGAGGAGTTAGCTAAGTATATACGTAAGATTAAAGATAATAAGGTAATCTTGTTCGTAAAGCCGCTATCATTTGAGGCTTTTAAGTATTCTTTACAATCTCCCAAAGTAGCAGCTTTGATATTAGACAGAAAAAACATAGGACTAATTGGTAAGAAGGGTAGTTTGAATTTAATAAGACAAGCCAAGAAGCCGGTTGAAGTGCAGTTAAAAAACCTAGAGGTAGACGTCATCTATAAAGTAATCCAGTGGAATAAGTGGATTGAATATCCTATTCTCTCATCGTGTGCTTCGAAGTTTAATGAAATATGGTCTCCATTATCTAAATTTTCCCTCTTAGTAACATTGGGTGCTAATGAGAGCGACGCGTTAAAGTGGATTTATAATAACCCTACATTACTAATTGGTAATTATGATAGGACAACTACTTATTGATGTCGTTATATTTATCTGGCTTGTCATTCTCACATTATATTCAGTTAGGTATAAGGTGATATATTTCAAAAAATTGAGGGCTGGTAAAAACGTTAAGGTGAAAAGATATATCGTATTCGAAATGATCCCTACCCCTTTTCCACAAGCTGAATTAGAATCGGCAATTCGTAATGCTGTAAAGGAATTAGGAGGTAAGGCTTGGCTAGAGATTTCTAACCCAAAAGTAATATTAACTTACCAAAATTACGGGGTTATATCGAGTACTAGAGCTGGATACAAAATAGTTATCGCTAGTCTACCTCTCGTAAAGAGCATCAACGGGCAAGAAGTTTTACTAGTCCCCAGAAGAACTACAGGAAGCTTAAAAAGGGCAAAGAAATTAATAGGTATTAGATGATGACGCCGTCCCAGACTGTAAGAATGATGTGTACGCGACGAGCTGAATAACACTTTTTTACCTAAAGTATGTACTCATAATTGGGAGAAAAAATTGGCATTTGGACCAGCGGCAATGGGATATGATAGAGCCATAACCATATTCTCTCCAGATGGCTCATTATACCAAGTAGATTATGCATTTGAAGCTGTAAGAAAAGGATGGACTACTTTGGGAGTTAAAACAAAGTCTGCAGTAGTACTATTATCAGAGAAAAAGAAAGCAACACAATTATTAGATGTTGACAATATAGAGAAAGTTTATCTGCTAGATGATCATGTAGGTTGTAGCTTTGCCGGATTAGCTTCAGATGGCAGAATTTTAATTGACTATGCTAGGTCTCAAGCACTACAACATAGGTTAATTTATGACGAGCCTATAAATATTGACTATTTGACCAAACTTGTGGCTGATATAAAGCAAGCCTATACACAACATGGTGGAGTAAGACCATTTGGTGTAGCACTGATAATTGGCGGAGTTGACAAAGGGGGAATACCAAAATTACTTATGACAGAGCCTAGCGGACAGTTCATGCCTTATTATGCAGTAGCAATTGGACAAGGAGGTTCTGTGGCAACTGAGTATCTAGAGAAGAATTATAAAGAAGATTTATCAGTAGAAGATACAATACTTTTAGCACTCAGGGCTTTAGCTTCTACATTAAAACCTGGTGAGAAATTAACTTCCTCTACAGTAGAAATAGGCTATGCCTCTACAGATGTCGGAATTTTCAGGAAGATGTCGGTTGAGGAAAGAACTTCTATTTTACAGAAGTTATAGGGGGGCGTTAAAAAATATATGACGAAAAAGGAGGAAATGGTTATTGCTAGATACGAACACGGGGGAGAAAGGTTTGAAATATTAGTGAGACCGAAAGAGGCTATGGATTTAAGAAATGGGAAGAGTGTTAGCTTGTCTGACGTAGTCGTTTCAGATACTATTTATAAAGATGTTAAAAAAGGTTTGAAAGCATCACCTTCTTCCCTAAAGAAAGTATTTGGTACTACTGATTTTGAAGAAGTGGCTAAACAGATAATACTAAAAGGTGAGATACCGCTAACGGCAGAACAAAGAAAGGAAATACTAGAGAATAAAAGAAAACAAGTGATAGATTATATAGCTAGGAACGCGATAGATCCAAAAACTAATTTACCAATTCCTAGAACTAGAATAGAAATGGCTATGGAACAAGCTAAAGTTCAAATCGATCCAAATAAGGACGTCGAGGGACAAGCATTACAGATTGTAAAGGAAATAGCTAAAGTAATTCCTATAAAGATAGCTAAGGCTTTAATTGAGATAAAAGTAGATCCTAAATACAGTTCAAAGGTTAAGTCTCAGTTACATAATTTGGGAGAGGTAAAGAAGACTAATTGGTTGGGAGATGGGACATTAGTAGCTGAAATAGAGATACCGGCTGGTGCTCAACAGGAAGTTATAGATAAGCTAAATTCTCTAACTAAAGGAGAGGTTGAAGTGAAAATTGTCCAGGTGAAATAGATGGTAGAAAATTCAGGTTCTAAAATTTTCTATCAAGATAGGAGTATTGTCACACCAGGTGATTTGATAGCTGAGGGAGAATTCCAAGTTCCGTGGTCTCCTTATTTTTACAAGATAGGTAATAAGTATTATTCGGCAATTACGGGACTTCTCAGCGTGAAAGAAGGAAATATTTTCGAGGTAATACCTCTTGAGGGTCAGCGTTATTATCCTAGAATTGGGGATACAGTCATAGGTTTGATCGAAGACATAGAAATATATGGATGGGTAGTCGATATTAAATCTTTTTATTCTGCATATTTACCAGCGTCTTCCTTGCTAGGAAGGGCAATAGCACCAGGAGAAGATCTGAGGAGGTTTCTAAACATAGGTGATTATATATTAGCAAAGGTTGAAGCATATGATAGGACAATTAATCCAGTTTTAACAGTTAAAGGTAAAGGATTGGGTAGAATATCTTCTGGGGTTATAGTGGAGATCTCTCCTGCTAAAGTACCAAGAGTTATAGGTAAAAATAAGAGTATGTTAGAGGTTTTAACATCAGAGACTGGTTGTGATATCCAAGTAGCTCAGAATGGTAGGATTCTCGTAAAATGTGCAAATAGCTTAAGTGAAGAAACGGCAATAAGTGCCATCAACATCATTCAATCAGAGTCGCATATAAAAGGCTTAACAGAAAGAATAAGAGCTTATTTGAGAGAGAAATTAGGTGGGAGTAAAAATGATGCAAGTGCAGAAGCCAAGACTAATACTTGAAAATGGGCTAAGGACTGACGGTAGAAGACCTGACGAAATGAGGCCTATAAAGATAGAATTGGGAGTATTGAAAAACGCAGATGGTTCGGCTATTTTTGAAATGGGAAATACCAAAGTACTAGCGGCGGTTTATGGACCAAAGGAGATGCATCCAAGGCATTTAGCTTTGCCAGATAGGGCATCTTTGAGAGTAAGATATCATATGACACCTTTTTCGACAGATGAGAGGAAGAATCCTGCACCCAGTAGACGTGAAATTGAGTTATCTAAAGTTATAAGAGAGGCTTTAGAGTCTACAGTGTTAACTGAATTATTTCCGAGAACAGTTATAGATGTCTTTATGGAAGTCTTGCAGGCAGATGCAGGAACTAGGTTAGTGTCTCTTATGGCAGCGTCGATGGCTTTAGCTGATGCTGGTATACCTTTGAGGGATTTGATAGCAGGAGTGGCAGTAGGAAAAGCTGATGGAATAATAGTTTTAGATCTTAATGAGCCGGAAGATATGTGGGGAGAAGCTGATATGCCTGTCGCAATGCTTCCCTCTCTAGGACAAGTAGCTTTGCTTCAACTTAACGGTAATATGACTCCTGAAGAGTTTAGGAAAGGTCTTGAGCTTGCTCAAAAAGGGATTAATATTATTTATAATTTACAAAAAGATGCTTTGAGGAAGAAGTACGCAGAATATAGGGAGGAGTAAAAGAAATGTCAGTTACACCTTCTAATCAAAATATAGTCCCGTTTGTTAAAAAGGAGAATATACTAGCAGCATTAGATAGAGGAGTCAGGATAGACGGCAGAAAGTTGAACGAATATAGAAAACTTTCGATAACTTTGGGATATGCAAAAAAAGCTGAGGGCTCGGCTCTAGTTAAGTTAGGTGACACTACTGTTTTAGCTGGTGTAAAACTAGAAGAAGAGGAACCATTTCCAGATACTCCAAATCAAGGTAATTTGGTCGTTAACGTTGAGTTATTACCATTAGCTTATGAGACTTTTGAACCCGGCCCACCAGACGAGAACGCTATTGAGTTAGCAAGAGTAGTTGATAGAAGTTTAAGGGATTCCAAGGCTGTAGATCTATCAAAATTAGTGATTATACCTGGTAAAAAAATATGGACAGCATGGGTTGACGTCTATGTACTTAACTATGACGGAAATATACTTGATGCTTGTACTTTAGCTTCAGTAGCCGCGTTGTATAATACAAAGTTACCTAAGATAGAGGTAGAGGGAGAGAATGTTCGTATTATAAGAGAGGAAAAAACTGATATTATTCCAATTAATTATCCAGTTGTTACTGTAACTGCAGCGAAAATAGGAAACCATATTATTGTAGATCCGAACATTGATGAGGAAAGTATAGCTGATGTGAAGTTATCAATCTCATATACTAGAGATGGTAGGATAGTTGGTATGCAGAAGAACTTCAGTGGTAGTCTAACTTTGCAAGATGTAGATATGATGGAGAATATAAGTAGGAGTGCAGCTCAATATTTACTCGAAGAACTTAAAAAGTACCTTAACCTTTAAGAGTGTGAAGAACTATGGGGAAAGTTACCGGAATAGCAGGTAGATTTGGACCGAGATATGGATCATCGCTGAGGAAAAAGTGGAAAGAAATAATGGAGAAAAGGTATAAAGATCATCAATGTCCTGTGTGTAAAACTACCGGTAAGGTAGTCAGGTTAGCGGCCGGTATATGGTATTGTGAGAAGTGCGGCGCAAAGTGGGCGGGGCTTGCCTATACGCCGTACTAGAGTTATTTTCACGTCTACTAGAGACGCCCCGGTTAGAGTTAGATCGTTTTTGAATGAACTCGAAGATATTATACCTTTCTCAAAGCGTATAAACAGAGGTAGACAAAGCCTAGATGCAATTCTTAGGAAAGCCAAGTTTTTTCAAGCATCGTATCTTGTGGTTGTTGGGATAAGAAAGGGTAATCCTTGGTTTTTTCTAGTTTATGATCTTTATACCTCTTCTCTAAAGTATAACCTTAGAATTTTGGGAGTAACATTGAGGAAAGAGATACTAAAGGTCGAAAAAGATTCAAAAAAAGTAAGAAAAGGATGTATAGGGTCAATAGAACATGATACAATAAAGAAATTGTTACTAGATTTAGGCTATTATTCGATATCTTCATGTGATGCATATGCATACGGCGAGGCGATTATCACTGAAGGTAATAAGAAGTTGTATCAAGTAAAGTTCTTAGATAACCAAAATAATATTTTAGGTCCCATAATTAGGTTTGATTATAATGAAGGTATTGATCGAAATCAAATTTGAGAATGTAGATGACAGCTTGAGGAAAATTTTGTTTAATTCGATATTATTGGAGAAGGTAGACCAAAGAGTAGTAAATATTGACAAGGATAAAAGTCTTATTATAATAAGTGCTAATTCGATAAGTAGGGGAAGAGCTATAATGAACTCTTATATATCCTGGATATACACAATAATAGAGACATTAAACAAGGTGAAAAATAATGACCGAAAGAATACCCCCCGAGCTTAAGGCTGAGATTGTAAAACTTCAGCAATTACAAGATCAACTTAATAGAGTATTAACAGAGAAAAGTGTTATAGATAATCAATTACGTGAAGTAAATAAAGTTTTGCAAGAATTAACTCAGCTACCTTCCGATGCTATAGTATATAAAATGGTAGGAAACTTATTAGTTAAGGTCAATAAAGACGAGATTCAGAAAGAACTAGACGAACAGAAGACTATACTTGAGTTAAGGTCAAGGACTTATCAGAACCAAGAGGCTAAGTTGAGAGCACAACTCGAAGAGAGGCAAAAGAAGGTCAACGAATTAATGGCTAAGTATTATCCACAAGGCAGTGGAGTACCAAAGGCTTAAGTAGTCATTACAACGATTTTTTATACTGTGTTACGCATTTATGCAGACTATAGGGAAAAGGAAAGTGGGATTCCAGATCTTCTTAAAGATTTTGGTGTGGTTGTTGTTTTAGAAAATTTAAGCGTTGCAGATTATGTGATATCCGAGAGGATCGGGGTAGAAAGGAAGTCGGTTTCTGACTTAGTAGCTTCAGTTTATGACAAGAGGTTTTTCGACCAGTTGTCAAGGCTGAAGGAAGCTTATGAAGAGCCCTTCTTACTCGTTGAAGGGAAGCTAGATTATGTGAGAAATATTACGGATAAATGGGACGCGATAAATGCTGCCCTTATATCTGCATTAGTGGACTACGGAGTTAGGATTATCTATTCTACGAGCAAAAGAGATACTGCTTATATTCTATATAAACTAGCTGATAAAGTAGTAAATCATCAAGATAATGGATACAGAAGTATTATCAATCTTCATGATAAGCCTAAGTTTGAGAGCTTGAAAGATATACAAATATACGTCGTGGAGTCTTTGCCTCATGTAGGTAGTAAATTAGCGCCTAAGCTTTTAGAAAAATTCGGTTCAATAGAAGGATTATGTAAGGCCTCTATTGCAGAACTGGAAAAAGTCATAGGGAGCAGAAAAAGAGCTGAAGAAATTTACAGAGTTCTTCATACAAAGTATGTTGCTGACAGCGAAAATAGGCAGGAGAAAAAATCAGGAGGGATATTAGATTTTCTCTAAGTTACAATCTTAATTGCATACTGAATTTCTTTTTCTCGGCCTTCCAATCAACATTGACCGGTGGTAAGCCAGATTTACTCCTAAGATAATTGTATGCCGATAAGGCTGCCTTAACTCCCTCCGCTGCTGCTACTACTGCTTGTTTGTAGGGAGTTGATGTCACATCACCAGCCGCAAATACACCCTCCATACTTGTTTTTCCTAGCTCATCAACTATAATTTCTCCTTTATCATTTAATTTCACTAAATCTTTTACAAAGTCAGTTCTCAGCTCATAACCCATCTCGATAATAACTCCTTCAACCTCTAACACCTCAGTCTTTCCGTCTTTTAAGTTACTTATCACTATTCTAGAAACTTTCTGATCTCCTTGTATTTCCTTTACAGTATACCCTAAATATAACTTTATATTATTGTTACTAAGTACACCCTTAACTAGATTTTCGTCTGAACCTACTAACACTGCGGATCTAGATATATAATAAGCTGGCTTTGCATATCTGGAAAGTAACTCTATCGCCTCTAACCCCGGTTCTCCTTCACCTACTACAGCCGCAGGTTTGTCTTTAAAGAAAGCGGCATCGCATATTGCACAATATGACACACCTTTTCCTTTAAATTCTTGTTCTCCTTTCACATGGAGTTCTCTAGGAGTTTTACCGAATGCAAGGATCAAAGTCTTTGCTATATACTCTCCTTTTATTCCCTTTACTAAGAAAATATCTCCCTTTTTCTCGATCTTATTTATTTCTTCTCCGTAAATAAACATAGCTCCGAATTTTTTAGCCTGCTTCTCTACTTTTTGAGCTAAGGCAAGTCCGGTAGATGACTCTATTGCGGGATAATTCTCTATAAGTTCGGTCAACGTAAGTTGTCCTCCTAAATCTTTTGACACTACTAATGTCTTCATTTTCTGTCTTGCTGTATAAAGGGCTGCACTCAAACCTGCTATTCCGGCTCCAATTATGATCACATCATATACAATATTTTCGCTCATATATTGATTAAGTAAGTTCTTATAATAAAAATTTAATTTATGAAACAATCTTATTGGATATTTTCGCTCATATATTGAGTAAAATTGATAATCAATGAACTTTAATTAATTATTCTCACAGTTGAGAAAGTTATAAACTATCGTAAGTATAACTCCCAATACACTTTAATATTCAAACTCATTACTTACTAACTAAATACGGTGATATAAGCCTTGCCACGTTATAAGACAGTAGAACAAGTACTGTCTTTAATGAAAGATGTAACAAGAGTTAGAAATATCGGTATAATTGCTCATGTAGATCACGGTAAAACTACAACGAGTGATACATTATTAGCAGCATCAGGAATTATTTCCCAGAAAGTTGCTGGTGAGGCATTAGCGTTAGATTATCTATCTGTAGAGCAACAAAGAGGTATCACAGTAAAGGCTGCTAACGTCAGCCTCTACCACGAGGTTGAAGGTAAAGGTTACGTAATTAACTTGATTGATACACCAGGTCACGTAGATTTTAGCGGTAGAGTAACTAGAAGTCTTAGAGTTTTAGACGGATCCATTGTTGTTGTTGACGCAGTAGAAGGAGTAATGACACAGACAGAAACAGTATTGAGGCAGAGCCTCGAAGAAAGGGTAAGACCTATTCTATTTATAAACAAAGTAGATAGATTGGTAAAAGAGCTAAAACTTAGTCCTCAAGAAGTTCAGAAGAAACTTACGGATCTGATAATGGAAGTCAACAACTTAATAGAGATGTATGCTGAACCAGAATTTAAAGAGCAATGGAGAATTAGACCAGAACTAGGTAACGTGGTATTTGGTTCAGCTAAGGATAAGTGGGGATTCACGGTCCCCATGGCAGCTAAAAAGGGAGTCAAATTCAGTGATGTAGTAAACGCTTACTCGAGCGGAGATAAATCAAAGATCGAAGAATTAAGTTCAAAATCTCCCATACACGAGGCTCTTTTAGACACTGTAATTAGGTTAGTTCCGAACCCGAGAGAGGCTCAGAAGTATAGAATTCCGAAGATATGGAAAGGCGACTTAGACAATGATTTAGTAAAGGCAATGCTCAATGCAGATCCTAACGGACCTATCGTACTCATGATCAACGATATGAAAGTTGACCCTCATGCTGGTCTTGTTGCTACTGGTAGAGTGTTCTCAGGAACTTTGAGAGCTGGAGAAGAAATCTGGCTTGTGAACGCTAAGAAGCAGCAAAGAGTTTTACAAGTAAGCCTTTACATGGGTGCAACGAGGGAATTAGCCGAAGAGATTCCAGCTGGTAACATTGCAGCTGCACTAGGTCTTGACGCAGCGAGGTCAGGTGAGACAGCAATAGATGTGAGGTTCAAAGACACTAATTTTGGAAGCTTTGAGAGCCTACACTACGTTTCAGAGCCAGTAGTAACTATTTCAGTAGAACCGAAGAATCCGAAAGACTTAACTAAGATGATTGATGCTTTAAGAAAGCTAAGTATTGAAGACCCTAATTTAGTTGTAAAAATTAATGAGGAGACTGGCGAATACTTGCTTTCAGGTATGGGATTCCTTCATTTAGAGGTATCGTTACAGCTACTGAAAGAGAATTACGGTGTAGACGTAGTAACAACACCACCAATTATAGTTTATAGAGAAAGCATAAGAGCTAAGAGTCAAGTGTTTGAAGGTAAGTCGCCCAATAAGCACAATAAGTTGTATATAAGTGTAGAGCCGTTAAATAATGAGACTATCGAGCTTATTGCGAACGGTACAATAAAGGAGGATATGGACAATAAAGAGATGGCTAAGATATTGAGAGATAATGCTGGTTGGGACTATGACGAGGCTAAAAAGATAGTGGCAATTGATGAAAACATAAACGTCTTCGTTGATGCAACCAGTGGTGTACAACACCTGAGAGAAGTAATGGACACTATAATCCAAGGATATAGACTAGCCATGAAAGAGGGTCCATTAGCATTTGAACCCGTAAGAGGGGTAAAAGTAGTGCTTCACGACGCAGTAATACATGAAGACCCAGCCCATAGGGGCCCAGCTCAGTTATACCCAGCAGTGAGAAATGCGATTTTCGCGGGCTTCCTAACCGCTAAGCCCACATTGTTAGAACCTTTACAGAAGCTTGACATAAGAGTACCAATGGAGTACGTAGGTAATGTATCTGGAGTTATAACTAGGAAAAGAGGAAAAGTACTTGACATGACTCAAAGTGGAAACGTTGCCAGAATTACCGCTGAGATCCCAGTATCAGAGTCTTTCGAATTAGCCAGTGAATTGAGAGCAGCAAGTGCGGGTAGAGCATTCTGGGGAACTGAGTTTAGCAGATGGGCTCCAGTTCCAGACAGCTTACTAACTGATATCGTTATGAAAATAAGGGAGAGAAAAGGAAAGCCCAAGCAATTGCCTAAAGTTGAGGACTTCTTATCGTGATTTTATATGGAAGAGATTAACGTTTTTAGAAATACTAATGCTATTTTTTTCGACTTTGATAATACATTGGTTTCTTTTGAGGAAAAATCACACGAAGCATTACAGAAAGTAGTAGATGATATTTACAATTACGTAGTAGAGAATTATTCAAATAATAAGCTTGAAAAAAATGAGATTAAGAAAGTTGTTTTTGAGATAGCTAAGTCTTTAGATGAAGAAGGCGTTTATGACAGAAAAATATGGTGGCAGACAGCTTTAGATAGGTTGGGAATCAAAGCAGGGATGGAGGATTTATACGAATGGACGCAAATTTATTGGAGCGTTGCATCCAATAACGTGCCTTACGAGGATGCATTAGACCTTATCGAGTACTTAAAGAGGAAAGGTTTCAAACTAGGCATAATAACAAATAGTGATGGAGAGTGGGGAGATAAGAAATCAAGGCTTTCAAAGTTTCCTCTAATTTCTTATTTCGACATAATCATCATAGGAGGAGAAAATAATATCAAGCCTAAGCCTAATGTAGAACCGTTTATAGTTGCTTGTGAAAAGATGGGCCTTAATACTAGTTCATGTGTTATGGTAGGCGACGATCCAGTGAAGGATTGTTTAGCAGCTAAAAAAGCTGGATTAAGAGCTATACTTGTTGATAGAAATGGGCGAGTTAAATACGCCGAATTATATGCGGATTACGTCGTAAACAATCTAAAGGAATTAGAAGAAATATTCTAAAATATATCTGATAATAGAGCGTAGAATTTTTTAGTCTCTTCTCTGTATAGACGATTTAAATACGTGAAATAATTGACCTCGTTAGAACATTCCTTGTGTTCTATTTCTCCAAAGTCTTCTAGTGCTATATAAATATCAAAGTAACTTTCTTTTATTCCCTTAAGCGTGTGGAAAATTGTGGTCATTATTTTTCCGTTAGAATAGAGGATTGATTTATAAAGAGGAAGGATTGTATTATAATCAAATCTTTTACCTTCAATGTTAGTAATTAGTGTTTTAATTTCTACCGGTAACTCAATAACTTGGTTTTTAATATAGTTCATAAAAACTTCCAATGAAGTTAGCCTAGTATTCCTTAAGGTGTTTATTATCAAAGGGATAATATTTTCCTCTATTATTTTAGCCTCCTCTACTGTCAATATATCGTGACTAGAATGATAATACTTGTAATTTATGGAATGAAAGGATATGGTTGGGATTCCAGCACTTAAGAATCTATAACTATCTGTGTAAGGCGACGGATAACTCACATCTGTGATGTTATTAGAAAGGGGTATAGACAATATTGGCGTGTAGTATACATAGAGAGAGTCGGCTATATTATCAAGCGAAAGAACAAACTTTGTACCTTCAAGTCTCTTCGCATTATTTTCCACGAACGTTTTAGATCCACATGCCCACGAGAAACTTTCAAAATAACAACCGCTCTCTTCTGCAGTAAATGATATAGCATGGATTTCGTTATCATACTTTTCATTCATGAGTTCGGTCAGTAACGCTACTCCAACGAGATCGTCATGCTCGCCGTAAAACCAATGGTCGTGATGCGCAGTAACATATATTTTTTCATCAGTCTTTCTGTTAGATATGCCTTCTATACTGTAACCAATAGAATTTTTAAAGATATTCTCAGTATAGAATCTGCATTTACCTTTAAGAAATTTAAGCGCATTTTGGGTTACGAAAAATGCTGGAGTATATGGTGGAGGTTGAGGAGAATTCTGGAGTAATATTCTATTTTTCAAAACTACCTTTCGTAAAGTATCATCGTTTAATGTAAAAATTAGTACTTTTCCTTCGTTACCAAGTAATCCGTATTTTACGTTTAGTTCCGTCAAGTTATTCAAACTAATTATCTTATAGTTCTCAGTCTCGAGATCAGCTGAAGGCGAGTAAGGTAGTGTAACTATATCGCTTTTAGGAACTTTTCCCCCCTCACATTCTATTTCTAGTTCCTTATTAGACCAACTAAGGACTTCAGTCGGGTATATCTTAATTTCATCGAAGTGGGGCTCGAACTGAGCCTTAATTTGCTTTACAAGATATTTTTCTTTCCTATCTCCGCTAACTACTTCCCCGTATCGTGAAAGCTCTTTTACCTTTTCATATAATCCCATATTTATGAGTGTAGTTGAAGATTACATAAATAAGGTATTCCCTCACAATGGAGTTTTTGAGATCATACTCGGAACCTCAGGTATATCTGAAAATCTTTCTCCTATCGGTATAATTAGGGACGGAAATAATTACTTTTCAAAAATTTTTAGGAATACGTTAACTTATTATAATCTAAAAGCCAGAAACTCATGCATAATTAACGTTACTCACGATCCTATGATTTTCTACAAACTTTTATTTGACGAAAACAGTCCTGACTTAGGGAAAAAAGTATACGACGGTATCCCTTACTTAGAAAATGCCATAAGTATTCTTTCTAACTGCGAAGAGGCGGAAGTAAAAGAGGAATTCTCTATTTTCGAGCATAGATTTGTAAAAATAGTTAACGAAGGAGTTATCTATAAGGCGTTCAGCAGGAGCGATTCACTATTTATTGATTTACTTGTGCATGTAACGAGACTCGATATTTACTCGAAGGAGGAATTGGAAACGTATTCAACAGTGATACAATATGAAGTGAAAACTATAGCCAGGCTATCGCCTAATCTTTTGGAAATTCTTAGGGATCTTGTCGCATTAATTAATGCTAAAGGGTTAAAAATCAGTTTATAATGCTTATTATGATGAGCTTCACAGTAGCCCTTATTCAAGGAGATGGGATAGGTCCAGAAATAGTGTCAAAGTCAAAAATAATCTTAGCTAAACTCAATGAAATATACAGCTTACCTATAAACTATGTAGAGGTAGAGGCCGGTGATAGGGCTCTAACTAAATACGGGGAGGCATTACCTAAAGAAAGTCTTAAAATTATAGATAAGACTGATATGATCCTTAAGGGACCTGTAGGGGAGTCAGCTGCTGATGTTGTTGTAAAACTAAGACTTATGTATGATATGTACGCCAACTTAAGGCCTGCTAAGTCTCTACCAAATGTTGAAAGTAAGTACTCGAATGTAGACATTTTGGTTGTGAGAGAAAACACAGAGGATCTTTATAAGGGCTTTGAGTATATTGCGGCTGACGGGGTAGCGGTAGGTATGAAAATAATTACATGGAAAGCCTCAGTAAGAATAGCTCAAATGGCGTTAAATGAAGCTTTAAAAAGAAGGAAGAAAGTAACATGCGTTCACAAATCTAATGTAATGAGGGTTACGGATGGTTTATTTGCAGAGGCATGTAGAAGTGTGCTAAAGGGTAAAGTCGACTATTCTGAGATGTACGTCGATGCGGCTGCCGCTAATTTGGTGAGAAATCCTAATATGTTTGATGTAATTGTTACAGAGAACGTTTATGGGGATATACTAAGTGATGAGGCTGGACAAATAGCTGGAAGCTTGGGTATATCTCCTTCTGCAAATATTGGGGATAAAAAGTCTTTATTCGAACCCGTTCATGGTGCCGCTTTCGATATTGCTGGCAAAAATGTAGCAAATCCTACGGCATTCTTGTTGTCTGTGGCGATGATGCTAGATAGGATGTATGATTTATCTAAAGAGGATAGATATGCAAAAGCTGCAGATGCTCTGCGTAATGCCATTTATAAAGTATACGAGGAAAAGAAACACCTAACCCCTGATGTAGGGGGTAACAGTACCACGGACGAGCTGGTAAATGCGATTTCCCATTATCTAAGTTAATGCTTAAATAACGTTAGTTAATAATTCAAGTAAGGTGATGTAAATTATCTCAGCGTCAGATAAGACCCCTAAATTCTAAATTTGATCCTCAAAAAATGGAGGATGAAGTATTAAAATACTGGAATGATAATAATATATATAAAAAACTTAAAGAATATAATAATAAATTACCTAGAAAGTTTCTATTCATAGACGGACCTCCTTATCCTTCTAGCCCCATTCCTCACATAGGTACGGTATGGAACAAAGTGATAAAAGACTGTATATTACGTTACGAGAGACTAGCTGGTTATCGTACTTACGACCAGCCAGGTTACGATACTCATGGTTTACCGATAGAAGTTGCTACCGAAAAGCAATTAGGTATACAAAAAAAATCAGACATTATAGAAAAAATAGGGGTTGCAAACTTTATAAATAAATGCAGGGAGCTAGCGTTAACTAACGCCTCAGCCTTAACACAGAACTTTAAGAACGTGGGAGTCTTCATGGATTGGGATAACCCTTACTATACTCTGGACAGCACGTATATTTCTAACTCTTGGGCAGTAATAAAGAAGGCATATGAAAGAGGACTTCTATATAGAGATGTCCACGTCTTACATTGGTGTCCTAGATGCGAAACTACGTTAGCGGATTATGAAGTTTCTGAGTACAGAGACCTCGAGGATCCCTCTATATATGTAAAGTTTAAGGTTAAAGGAACACCGAATAAATATCTACTCATATGGACGACTACGCCATGGACGATCCCTGCTAATGTATTTATCATGATAAATAAAGAGTTTGAGTATGCCGAGGTCGAAGTAAAAGGCGAGATTTTGATCATCGCAAAGGATAGAGTGAGAGAAGTTATGAAAGACGCCGGAATAACAGAGTATAAGGTATTAAGGATATTTAAGGGAGATGAATTAATAGGGTTAGAATACGAACACCCTCTACGAGATATAGTACCAGCACAATCTAAAGCTGAAGGATATCATAAAGTTGTTGATGCAGGCGAGAATGTAACCTTGACTGAAGGTACTGGATTAGTTCATTCAGCACCAGGTCATGGTGATGTAGACTTTGAAATAGGCAAAAAGTATAACATGCCCGTTCTCATGTTTGTTAATGACCAAGGAATCTACACGGAAGAGGCTGGTAAGTATAAGGATAAAAAGGTAAGGGAAGTTGCGAATGAAATAATAAATGACCTGACGGATAGAAACGCTTTACTATATGCAGGTAAAATCGTTCACAGATATCCAGTATGCTGGAGATGCAAGAGTCCATTAATACTAAGAGCTATAGAACAATGGTTTATCGGCGTTTCTAAACTCAAGAACGAACTTATGTCAGAAATTGATAACGTGAATTGGGTTCCTGAGTGGGGGAAGACTAGGATAGGAAATATGGTTAAGGAAATTAGAGATTGGGTCATAAGTAGGCAAAGATTCTGGGGAACGCCCTTACCTATATGGGTATGTCAGAAATGCGGAAATACAATAGTTGTAGGTAGTAAGGAAGAGCTGAAGAAAGTTGCAATAAACGACGTACCTGAAGACCTTCACAGACCTTGGATAGATAATGTTAAAGTTAGGTGTAATAAGTGTGGAGGAGAAGCTGTAAGAGTTCCAGATGTTGCAGACGTATGGTTTGACAGCGGTGTAGCATTCTTTGCAAGTTTAGGCGAGAATTGGGAAAAAACCTGGCAGGAGATAGGTCCCGTAGATCTTGTGTTAGAAGGGCATGATCAGCTTAGGGGTTGGTTCTTTAGCCTCTTAAGAGCTGGAGTTATATTATTGGATAAAGCTCCTTACAAATCGGTTTTAGTTCATGGGTTTATGCTTGACGAACAAGGTAGAGAGATGCATAAGAGCCTTGGGAACTATGTTGAGCCTTCTCAAGTGATCAGTAAGTATGGTAGAGACGTTCTGAGACTATGGCTACTGAGAAATACTACTTGGGAGGACGCTAAATTCTCGTGGAAGTCTTTAGATCTTACTAGGAGGGATCTTAACGTAATATGGAACGTTTACGTGTTTGCATCCACTTATATGAATCTTGACAACTTCGATCCGAGTCAATATACATTTGAATCACTAAAGCGGTACCTCAAACCAGAAGATAGATGGTTATTATCTAGGTACTACAGAATGCTAAGGGAAGTTACAGAAGCAATGAAGAACTACAAAGTTCATGAACTGGCTAATAAGGTTACGACGTTTATAACAGAAGATGTAAGTAGGTTCTATCTTAGGTTAACCAGAAAGAGAGCATGGAATGAAACTAATGACCCTGATAAGATAGCGATGTACTATGTGTTGTATCAGGTTCTCAAAGGTTCGTTAATATTGCTATCTACAGTAACTCCCTTTATAGCGGAGAAGATTTATCATGACTTCGTTGTTGACGGATTGGAGTCAGTTAGTATGGAGAGAGTACCAGAGGTAAAAGAAGAGTTTATTGATAAAGAGATAGAGGAGGCATTTGAACTGGCTAAAGAAATAGCTGAAGCTGGTCTTAATGCTAGAGCCAAAGCTGAGATAAAACTAAGGTGGCCGATAAAAGAAGCATATGTATTCTTAGTTTCTGAGCAAGATCGTAGGTTAGTTAGTAACATAATAGGTGTATTAAGGTCAATGCTTAACTCCAAGGAGGTTAAAGTAGAGGGTATTGAGGGCTATAAGAGATTTAGTAAAGTAAAGGCACTTCCTAATAGAGGAACTATAGGTCCAGAATTTAAGAAACTTTCAGCTAAAGTAGTGTCCTATATAGAGGAGAACGGAGAAGATGTTGCTAACGATATTGTAAACAAAGGAATACATGAAACAGTAATCGAAGGACAACCCGTCCAAATAAAAGTAAATCACGTCAATATTATAGAGGAAACTCAGCTTGGGTATGTTTCTGCAAGGTTCAACAAAGGTGTAATTGTAATCAATAAAGAAATTAGTAAAGAGGAAGAAGAGGAAGGAATAATAAGAGACCTTGTAAGGAGAATACAGTTCATGAGGAAGGAACTATCCCTTAATGTTAACGATTATATAAATCTTACAATAAAAGCACCTGAAGAGAGAGCGTCTATAATTAAGAAGTGGATTAATTATATAAAAGAAGAGACTAGAGCAAAAGAAATAACAATCGGTGAAGCCAAAGGAGAAGTAGTTAGAGATTGGGAAATAGAAGACGAAACATATACGATAGGAGTAAGCAAGGCTTGATTTTTCCCTACCCTAGAAGGAAAAAGTTAATTGTTACACTCTTTATCTCAATTTTAGACGTAGAGAGCTCACTGAGCGAAATTACCATAAAACTATCTTACGTATTGAGAACTCTAGCCGAGTTCAGAGTAAGCGAGGTTTTATGGGTATATGAGACCGAGAAAGAGAGGAAAGGCTGGAAATTGATTAAAGAAATTTCTGATTATGCACTTACACCTCCTTACTTAAAGAAGTACATTCCTAAAAGAAAGTCTCTCTCTAAGGTCGGACTTCTTCAACCTCTCAATATTGCGTCTCACCAAGTTTCGCCAGAATTTATTGAAGGAGAGATCCGTCTGGGCAAAAAGGGAGATTTCGGGCTTAGGTTCTCCTATGATTATTTTCATTCCGATTATGTTATAGTAAGTGATAGCTTAGCAAAGAAGGTTAAACCTTACTCCTTTTACCCTTATTATAAAGGGTTTACTTCTAGATTGATATCCTATCAAAAGATGCTCGAAAGAGTGACTCATTCAGATAATGTAATTATAGCCAGTAGATCTGGAGCTAATCTAAGCCAGGTTGAAGGCAAGATTAGGGAGGTATATGAAGAGAAAGGATTATACTTAGTAATTGGCCCTCCTAAACACGGGGTTTTAAGGGATTTGCACGATTTTAAGGGGTTTATAGTAAATTTTATACCGAAACAAGGAGTTAAAGACGTGAGAGCTGAAGAAGCTCTCCAAGCCTCCTTAGCTTTACTTAACTTCATACTGAATTAAAATAGTTACACTTATAAGCTAATGGAATTTAAGAAAGAGGGACTGAGGGAAATTTAATGGGTCATCGTAAGTTATCCTCGCCAAGACGTGGATCAGCAGCTTTGCGTCCCAGAAAGAGGTCTAGAGAGTTCCTTCCAACTCCTAAGAGCTGGCCTATAATTCAATCTAATGAGCCTAAGCTACTCGGTTTTATTGGTTACAAAGCCGGAATGACTCATATTTTCATGATTGATGATAAACAAACTTCCCCAAATTACGGAAAGGAAATATACGTTCCAGTTACTATATTAGAAACACCGCCAATTATACCGGTTGCCTTGAGAGCTTACTACATTAACTCAAAAGGAGAACCAGCTGTTCTCACTGAATATTGGGGGGACATTAATGATAAGCTAATGAAGATATTGAGCGAGAGAAAGATAACTAATCTGAAATTAGATAAGGAAAAAATGAAGGCTAAACTTGATGAAATAACAAATAATCTGGATAAAATAATAGCCCTAAGAGTTTTAACTGTAACACAGCCTTATTTAGTTCCCTCTTTAGGGAAGAAAAAGCCCGATGTAGCTGAGATACAGATAGGTGGAGGTAGCGGTATAAAGCAGCAACTCGAGTATGCTCTATCAATACTAGGTAAGGAAGTACCGGTGAAAAATGTGTTCAAGGAGGGACAGTTGATCGATATTATTGGAGTGACAAAAGGAAAAGGATTCCAAGGAGTAATAAAAAGGTATAGTGTTGTTGAGTTACCGAGATGGCATAAGCACAGAAAAGGAAGCAGAAAAATAGGTGCTAGAGGTCCTTCAATATCAACCCCAAGTTATACTCCTCAACCCGGTCAGATGGGCTTTCACAGAAGAACTGAGTATAATAAGAGGATACTTAGGATAGGAGAAGATCTCAAAGAGATAAACCCAGCAGGAGGATTTGTTAATTATGGTTTAGTAAGGAACACGTACTTAGTGATCGAAGGATCCACCATAGGCAGTAAGAAGAGGCCGTTATTCTTGAGGTATCCTATAAGACCTACTTGGACTCCTCAGTCAGCTCCTAAAATAACTTATGTAAATCTGACCAGCCAACAAGGGTGAAAATTATGTATTTAGAACTTGTATCTAAAAAGGTTCCAATCCTAGATCTTCAAGGTAATAAAATAGAGGAGTTAGAATTACCAAGTTTCTTTAGTTACCCGGTTAGAAAAGATCTAATAAGAAGAGTGTTTATCTCAGAATTTACGAAATCACTTCAGCCCAAAGGAAGAGACCCTATGGCAGGGAAGAGAACAAGTGCATTAAGCTTTGGAATAAACCTAGGATTAGCCAGAGTTCCAAGAGTTAAGCAGAGCGGGGAAGCCGCACTAGCACCGAACACCGTGGGTGGAAGGTTAGCATTTCCTCCTACCACAGAAAAGAGAATGATAGAGGAAGTTAATGAGAAGGAGAAAAGATTAGCAGTGATAAGTGCACTTGCAGCTACCGCACTTCCTGAATTCGTAAAAGCTAGGGGTCATAGGTTTTCAGCACAAGAACTCCCAATAGTTGTAAGTGATGATTTAGAGAAGGTAGATAAAGCTAAAGTATTAGTTAACGAGGTATTTCCCAAACTTAGCGTTTATGAAGATATTGAGAGAGTTAAAGATAGAGTGAGAATAAGAGCGGGCAAAGGAAAAATGAGGGGTAGGAAATATAAAAGAGCTAAGGGTCCTCTTATAATTGTTTCAGACATTAAGGCTCCTATTGTAAAAGCTGGCTCAAACATAGAGGGAGTGGATGTAGTTGCGGCTAATTTAGTAAGCGTTATTCATTTAGCTCCGGGTGGCCATCCAGGTAGGTTAACAATATATACGAAGTCATCTATCGATATTTTGTCTAAAAGATTACAAGGGAGAGTGGTTTCATGATAGTGAAAGAGTTTTTAGCCACAGAAAAAGCTATTAGACTACTTGAGTCTCAGAATATCCTGACAGTTATAGTTGATAAAAATGCTACAAAACCTCAAATTAAAAAAGAGATCGAAAATATGTTTAATGTAAAAGTAGAAAAAGTAAACACACTCATTACACCGCTTGGAGAGAAAAAAGCATATGTTAAACTTAAGAAGGAGTTTAATGCGAGTGAAATAGCCCACAAATTAGGTATACTGTAAGGTGATGTAAATGGGTAAGAAGTTACTCCAACAAAGAGCAGGACGTGGAGGAATTAATTTCAGAAGCCCAAGTTGGAGGAGAGTAGGTCCAGCAAGGTATCCCAACATTAATGGAGATCATAAAGGCAAGGTAACAAACATAGTACATAATCCGGGGGTAAATGCACCGGTTGCACAGATTAAGTTAGATACTGGAGAAACGTTCTTCATTCCTGCTGTTCAAGGACTCACAGTAGGTCAAATAATCCAGATAGGAAGTGATGCTCCAGTTAGTAACGGTAATATAGTTGAAGTAGGCAACTTACCAGAGGGAACGGTAGTTTGTAATGTAGAGAAGACCAGGGGGGATGGCGGTAAATTTGCTAGAGCTGCTGGTGCTTACGCAACTATAATAGGAAGAAGTGGAGATAAAGTCTTGATAAAGCTTACCTCAGAAAAAATAGTTCAAGTAAGTGCATCTGCAAGAGCGGCTATTGGTGTAATAGCCGGGGGAGGAATTACAGAGAAACCGTTATTAAAAGCTGGAAATAATTATTGGAAATATAAAGTTAAGGCTACTAAATGGCCACATGTAAGGGGTGTTGCTATGAACGCAGTATCACATCCACACGGTGGTGGATTACATCAGAGCGTAAGCAGGCCATCAACTGTTTCAAGGAATGCACCTCCAGGTAGGAAAGTTGGTCACATAGCAGCTAGAAGGACTGGAAGGCGTGAGGGAGCATGATTTTTTATTTAACTTTTAAATATGAATTTGGGGTGATTACGTGTCAATAGAATATCCATCAGAGTGGAAAAAGTTCAAATATAGGGGTAAGACGTTAGACGAACTTGTAAATATGCCTATGGATGAATTTATAAAGCTCTTACCCGCAAGGCAAAGAAGGTCTCTAACTAGAGGATTTTCAGATAGGCAAAGAAGACTTCTAGAAAAGATAAGAAAATATTTAAGAGAAGGAAAATATAATAAGGTAATTAAAACTCACGTAAGAGATATGATAATATTACCCGAAATGGTAGGTTTGAAGTTTGCAGTTTATAATGGTAAGGAGTTCGTTGAGTTTCAAGTAACGCCGGAGATGATAGGTCATTACCTAGGTGAATTCTCGATAACTACGAAGAAGGTAGAACACGGTGAACCTGGATTAAAGGCAACTAGATCAAGCCTATTCCTAGCTATGAAGGGATGAAATATGGCTTCATGGACTTATCCTCAATTATCTATACCCGAAGATAGAGTAGCCAAAGCTGTAATAACAAACGTGGACTCTTCAATACGTGATTTATATAATGTTTGTAAAGCTGTAAGAGGTATGAAATTGAATGAGGCTAAAGCTTTCCTAGAAAGAGTATTAAGGCAAGAAGAAGCGTTACCTTTCTGGAGATATTCTCATGGAGCATCCCATAGATCGAACATATCAGAGAAATGGAAAGTTAAGAGCGGTCGATACCCCAAAAAAGCAATAAAGTATGTGCTTAAAGTCTTACAAAATGCCGAAAATAATGCAACCGTAAAAGGGCTAGATATTGATAATGTAAGGATAGTTCACATAGCTGCGCATAGAGGAGTAACTATAAAGAGGTATATGCCTAGAGCCTTTGGCAGAGCAACACGTAAGTATAAATACACTTCTCATATTGAAGTAGTTTTGGCTGAGGTAGAGTAAATATGGTTTTGATAAAGAAATATTTCCTACAAAAGTCTATGATTAAGGTTAAGGTAGACGAATACTTAGCAAGGCAATTCTATAATGCAGAGTATGCGGGCGTAGATATAATAAAAACTCCTATTGGGACTAGAGTTGTTATATATGCTGGGAGACCTGCTTTCATTATAGGGAAGCAGGGTAAGACAATTAAGCAATTAGCGCAGATTTTGGAAAGACTGTTTGGGTTAGAAAATCCGCAAATAACCGTAACTACAGTTGAGAATCCAGAACTTAACGCGAGAGTTATGGCATTTAGATTGGCAATAGCTCTAGAAAAAGGGTATCATTTCAGGAGAGCTGCGTTCATAACAATCAGGAGAATTATGAAAGCTGGTGCTTATGGTGCAGAAGTTGTAGTTAGTGGAAAGTTAACATCTGAAAGAGCAAAATATGAGAAGCTTAAAGAAGGGATTGTATATAAGAGCGGACAGCAGTTAGAAAGGATTGTAGATAGGGCAATAGCAATCGCGATGTTAAAACCTGGTGTATACGGTGTTGAAGTCATAATTACAAAGCCCATGAAGAGTGTGGACAAGATAGAACTGAGAGAAAAACCAAAGGGAGGCGAAGAAGGAGGAACTGTTACAGTTACGAATGTGAGTTTCATCGACGAGAACAAAGGAGGTAGTTAAAGATGCCCTTAAATCCAAAGGAACTTAGAGAAAAAAATGTGAAAGAGCTACTCGATCAATTAAAAGAGTTACAGTCACAGATGTTAAAACTGAGGGCTGAGGCGAGATTAGGAACTTTAAAGAATACAGCTGCTATTAGAAATACAAGAAAGGATATAGCAAGAATATTAATTGTTTTAGCTGAGAAGAAGCAAGGGAAAACTGAACAAGCTACTTCTCAGTCTTCTTCTAAACAGGGGGCCAAACAATAGTGGATTTAATTGGTGGAAAAGTTACTATTTTATCTTATCCTGATTCTTCTCTGCTCAATAAATCTGGAGTTATAATAGATGAAACGTATAAGACTTTGGTTATAGACGTCGGTAAAAGGAAAGTTAGGCTCTTAAAAGAAAATGGAATTTACGCGATAATTTTTAAAGGTAGATTTTTTGTGGTATCTGGGATTAAGTTAGTTGGTAAACCCGAGAAAAGGTGGATATGATGGGTAAAAAAGGTCAGCTGATTAAAAGCGTAGGTATAGAGGGTGTAGAAGCTCCTTCGAAAGCTTGTGATGATCAAAACTGTCCGTTCCATGGGAGTTTAAGAGTAAGAGGGTTAATACTAGACGGCATTTTAATAAAGTTTAAAGCTATGAGGACGGGAGTGGTTGAAAGAGAGTATTTATATTTCAACACTAAGTACAAGAGATACGAAAGGCGTAGAAGTAGGATTCATGTTCATATACCTCCTTGCTTAGATGTAAAGGAAGGGGATAAAGTTATAATCGGGGAGACTAGACCAATAGCTAAGTCAGTATCATTTGTGGTCTTGGGAAAGTCTAGGTGAGATATATGCCTGAAAAGTTAAATGTTCTAGGAAGTAGAAAAGGCTTCACTCCTGCACTACAACATTACAGTAGAGTAGTTGTTGCAGATAACAGTGGCGCAAAAGAAGCTATGATAATCGGAGTTTATGGATATAGAGGAGTATTAAGGAGAGTTCCTTTTGCTAACATAGCTGATCTAGTAATGGTAAGTGTTAAGAAAGGGACTCCAGAAGTAAGGAAACAGAAGTTCAAGGCAGTTGTAGTTAGGCAGAGAATGCCCTTTAGAAGACCTGACGGAACGTGGATATCTTTTGAAGATAACGCTGTAGTAATTGTAAACCCTGATGGAACTCCTAAAGGTACGGAAATTAGAGGACCTATTGCTAGAGAAGCTGCTGAGAGATGGCCTAAAGTAGCAAGCATAGCCACTATGGTGATTTAAAATGGTTTCATCTAAGCCGGTTAAGCAAAGACGATTAATAAGAGAGCCACCCAAACATCTAAGACATAAGTTACTAACGGCTAAACTTTCAGAGGATTTAGAGAAACAATATGGAATTAAAAGATTGCCAGTAAGAAAAGGTGATACCGTGAAAGTTATGAGAGGAGACCATATAGGATATGAGGGTAAAGTCATCGATGTAAATACTAAGACTGGGAGGATTGTAATAGAGGGTTTAACTAGGAAGAAGGCGGATGGAACGCCGGTTTTCATTTGGGTTCATGCCTCTAAAGTCATGATAACTAAGCTAGATACTAGTGACAAAGAAAGAATCGCTGCTATTGATAGGAAAAGAAAAGCTAGAGAGGAGTATCTGAAGAGAAAAGAGGATAAAAAGGAGGGAAGTTGAAATGACACACATTACACGATTTGAAGCTCCTTGGTTCTTAAAGGCACCTAAAAAAGAGTATAAATGGATAATAAGGACTTCAGCTGGTCCCCATAAACTGTCCGAAAGCATACCTTTAGCTCTTCTGTTAAAATACTATCTAAAAATAGCTGAGACTACGAGGGAGGCAAAAAGGGTAATTTTTGATGGTAAAGTACTTGTAGACGGTAGAGTTAGAAGGGATTATAAATATCCAGTAGGTTTAATGGATGTAGTTGAGATACTATCGGCTGATATAAGAGTGAGGCTTATTCCGAATAATTTAAGATTCTTAGATATAGTAAATATTAGTAAAGAAGATGCTAGATATAAATTTGTTAGAATTTTGAATAAGACCACTCAAAAGGGTGGAGACATTCAGCTAAACCTTGAAGATGGTAGGAATGTGTTGATACCTAAAGACAAATTGAAAGACTATAATTTATCTACTTTAGATACATTAAAAATAGAAATACCTTCGCAAAACATCATTAAGAGTTATTCGATAAAAGAAGGAAACTATGCCATAATAACGGGAGGTAAAAACGTCGGTATCGTAGGTAAAATAAAGAGTATACAATGGGCTAAATATAAAAGAAGAGTATATAGTATAGTGACTCTCGAATCCAGTAATGCAACCTACCAGACTAATCTTATAAATGTGATGGCCTTAGGAGAAAACGAGTTAGATCCAAACGTAGGGGTGAAGTTATGACTGAGCAGGCAGTTCAAAAAAACTTTATGAGAAGGATTATTCTTGATAAAGTTACAGTAAATATAGGCTTAGGGGAATCAGGGGAAAGATTACAGAAAGCTTATCAATTACTTCAAGATTTAACTGGAGCTAAGCCTGTATATACTAAAGCTAGAAAATCAATAAGAGAATTTGGTGTAAGAAAGGGAGCACCAATAGGAGTTAAGGTGACCCTGAGGGGAGAAAAGGCTGTAGAATTTCTTAAGAAAGCATTAGCTGCTGTTAACTACAGAATTAAGGCATCGAGTTTTGACGATTATGGGAATGTAGGTTTTGGAATTGCTGAGCACGTTTTAATACCAGGTACTAGGTATGATCCTGAGGTTGGTATATTTGGTATGGATGTCATCATAACTTTGATAAGACCTGGCTATAGGGTGATGAGGAGGAGAAGAAAGTATACAAGGATACCTAAGAGACATAGAGTAACTAAAGAAGAGGCAATGGAATTCCTTAAGCAAAACTTTAATGTGACAATAATAGAAGGGTGATGGATATGGGTAAGTATAGACCTCCAGCTGAGAGAAAGCATGGTAGAGGAGTTCAAGTTTGCCAAAGATGTGGTAGTAGGGACTCTGTAATTCAGAAATACGAAATGTACTTGTGCAGACAATGTTTTAGGGAAGTCGCATATAATATGGGGTTTAAGAAAACGAGGTGACAGTTATGCCTTCCTTAAATCCTCTCGCAAATGCGTTAACTACACTTTATAATAATGAAGTAAGGAGGAAGAAGCAGGCAATAATCATGCCTGCATCAAAGCTAATAATAAATGTGCTCAGAGTGCTCCAAAAGGAGGGCTATATTGGTGAGTTCGAATATATTGATGATGGTAGAGCAGGTAAGATAACAGTGCAATTACTGGGTAGAATAAATAAATGTGGTCCTATTACACCTAGATACCCCCTCACTTATAAAGACTTGTTAACTCTCCCCGACTATGTTAGAAAATACTTACCATCTAAAGAGATAGGAATACTAATAATATCAACTCCGAAAGGAGTGATGGCTCATAAGGAAGCTTTGAAAGAAAGGATAGGTGGAGTTGCACTTGGGTATGTATATTGAGTAGGGTGGTAGGATGAAGGCAGTGTATTTATATGAGGAGATCCAGATTCCTGAAAAAGTGGCAGCAAGGTTAGAAGGCACTACTTTGGTAATAAAAGGTCCTAAAGGAGAGATCAAAAAAGATTTCGGTTATGCAAAAGGGATTCTAATGAGGCAAGAGGGTAATAAGATAATTTTAGAGACTACATTTGCGGATAGGAGAAAGAAGTCTTTATTCTACTCGATTAAAGCGCATATGGAAAATATGATAACGGGTGTTACCAAGGGCTATAGGTACTACCTTAAGATAATATATACTCACTTTCCAATGACGGTAAAGGTAGTTGGAGACGAGGTTCAAATAACGAATTTAATAGGTGAGAAAAACGTAAGAAGGGCTAAAATTCTACCTGGTGTTAAAGTAGCTGTAAAAGGAGAGGACATTGAAGTAGAAGGTATTGACGTTTATAATGTCTCCCAGACTGCTGCTAACATTGAAAGGGCTGCAAAGATAACAGGTTACGATAGAAGAGTATTCTCAGATGGCATTTTCATGTATAAGAAAGAGGTGATTGGCAATGAGAAGTAAAGAAATTTATAAAATTAAGGAAAAAATAGAAAAAATAAGAAGCTCAAAGCCAGATTTCTATAGATATGATTGGGATAAGTATTATAGGATAGGGAGGCAAGAGACATGGAGGAGACCAAAGGGAATAGACAACGCAATGAGATTAGAGTTAAAGGGATATTCTCCAAAAGTAAAAATTGGATATGGTAGTCCTAAGGATATCAGAGGTCTACATCCCTCAGGGCTTATTCCCGTATTAGTTAGTTCCGTTACCGACTTAGAAAAAATAAAGGACAAGAAGGATAAGGTCATCGTTATTTTAAGTAGCAAGTTAGGGTTAAAGAAAAGGTTAGAGTTATTAAAGAGGGCCGACGAATTAGGTATTCGTGTGTCTAATAGGTGATAACTATGCCAGAATTGGCTTTACAGAGGAGGTTAGCTGCTCAAATAAAGAAAGTTGGAGAGAACAATGTCAAATTTAACCCAGAGTACCTTGATGAGATCGCGGAAGCTTTAACAAGAAAGGATGTGAAAAAGCTAATAAAAGATGGTAAGATAATCATAGAAGAACGTAATGGTATTAGTAACGGTAGACTCAAGGAGAGAAAAGAAAAAAAGAGGAAAAGAGGGGAAAGACGTAAGGAAGGTAGTAGAAAAGGTAAAGCCGGTGCTAGGAGAGGTAAGAAAGAGCAATGGATTTCCAAAATAAGAAAGATAAGAAAATACCTCAAATGGTTGAGGGATAATAATGTAATCGATAAAAAGGCCTATAGGCTAGCTTATAAGAGAGCAAAGGGGAATGCGTTTAAGAGCTTGAATGATGTTAAAACGTTCCTAAATCAGTTAGGTTATAAGGTGGAGTAGATGGCTCACGGTTCAAATTATAAGGTTAAGTATAGAAGAAGGAGAGAAGGTAAAACCAATTATTATAAGAGATATATATACGTCATCAGTAACACAATAAGGTTTGTACCTAGAATAACTAACGAGTATGTAATAATTAATGTTGCTAAATTCGATCCTAAGGGGGACGTAATGTTAGCTGTAGCTCACTCAATAGAACTAGTGAAGAAATACGGATGGAAGGGAGATACTAACAATACACCTGCAGCTTATCTTACGGGCTATTTAGCAGGGTTAAGGGCTCTTAAAGCTGGAGTCAAGAATGCGGTTGCTGATATAGGCTTATTTGTGCCGACGAAAGGAGGAAGAATCTTCGCAACAATAAAAGGTGCGATAGATGCAGGTTTACAAATTCCGGTAGGAGATATAGGAGATATTGAAAAAAGAGTAAAAGGCGTGCATATATCCGAATATGCTAAGAAATTACAAGCTGAGAATCCAGAGTTTTATAACAAATTATTCTCAAGATATTTGGCTAGAGGCTTAGATCCTCAAAATCTTCCTCAACATTTTGAGGAAGTCCTCAAGAAGATAAAGGAGGTGGGTTCATAATGGCAGAAGAAGTTCCAGTTTTAAACCCAGAGGAGTGGAAACCTAGGACTAAGATAGGGCAGATGGTTAAAGAAGGGAAGATAACTTCAATGAAAGAGTTATTCGAAAAGAATTATCCCATTGTGGAGCCAGAAATAGTAGACATTTTATTACCCAAATTAAAGTATGAAGTTTTGGACATAAAGATAGTACAAAAGCAAACTGATGCCGGAGAAATATCGAAGTACAAGGTACTTATAGTAATGGGTAATATGGATGGTTACGTAAGCTATGGCACAGGGAAGGCTAAGCAACTGAGAGTCGCAATCCAAAAGGCGGTAAGAAATGCAAAACTTAATATTATCCCAGTAAGGAGAGGATGTGGTAGTTGGGAATGTACGTGTGGTGAATCTCATAGCCTTCCCTTCAAAGTTTATGGTAAAGCAGGTAGTGTGGAAGTGTTCCTGTTACCTGCACCGAAAGGAACAGGCTTGGTTGTAGGACCTGCTCTGAAGACATTGTTAACTTATGCAGGAATAAGGGACGCTTGGTCGCGTACTAGGGGTTCAACGTTTACAACGGAGAACTTTATTAAAGCTGGTTATAATGCTTTATACAATACTTACAAGTTTGTAACTCCGACTGATTGGGGGAGAAAGAAATGACTGAGCTTATTGGTATCATAAGAATAAGAGGATGGGCTGCAACACCGTGGTACATTCAAGACACTCTAGAGATGTTAAGGCTAATACGAAGGTTTAGCGCAATGATCTATCCGAAGAGCTCGGCATTGGAGGGGATGTTGAAATTGACAGCTCCCTATATAACTTGGGGAGAGCTAAATGATGAAGGTTTAAACTTATTGCTAACAAGGCTGAAGACTATTGACGGGAACAAGGTAAATGAGGAGTTTGTGACTAAGGTTATGAAGCTAAGTGGATACACAGAGTTTGTCAAGAAGGTAAAAGAGGGCGAACTGAAATTAAATAAGCTGGATAATTATTTTAAGCTTCCAATCACTTTGCATCCTCCTAAAGGAGGATTTAAGGGAAAGGTTAATAGACCTTATGGTTCAAATGGAGAGTTTGGGTATAGAGGAGAAAAAATTAATGAATTGATTAAGAGGATGGTGTAAGATGGTAGTAAGAAAAGAAAAGAAAAGTAGGAAGTATAGGGGATACAGAACACATGGATGGGGAACAAAAGGACAGCATAGGGATAGAGGTGCGGAAGGTGGAAGAACTATAGGAATGCATAAGGAGAAATGGTCTTGGTTAGTTAAGTACGGAGAAGGCTGGTATGGTAAACATGGATTTAGGAATCCTACATCTAAAGTTATTAATTCAATTAACTTAAGAAAACTTCAGACTTTAATAGACAATGGGACAATTAGACCCACAGAGGAAAATGGTAAGCAAGTAATAGATTTAGAGAAATATGGATATGAGAAGTTACTTGCTGGTGGTAGTTTAACTTCTAAGGTTGTAATAAAAGTTAAACACGCTACGGAAAAAGCTGTCGAAAAGGTCAAACAATTAGGAGGAGAAATTATATTAACCTCAAAGGAGTAAGGCTTTTTAGATTGCAATGGGTTTTGTTGACTTCTTAGAAAAATTAGGGGAATACTTACCAGCAGTTACTAAACCTGAGCAAAAGCCTTCTTTGAGCCAAAAGTTAATGTGGTCATTTATTGCTCTTATAGTATATCTAGTAATGTCATCAATCCCCTTGTATGGTGTCTCATCTACAAATTCTTTTTTAAGTAACTTTTTAGCTGAACAAATAATATTTGCATCTTCTCAAGGCACTTTAGCCCAATTGGGAATAGGTCCTATAATTACGTCAGGACTTATAATGCAAATTCTTGTTGGTTCTAAACTTATAGAGATGGATTTAGCAAATGAGGAAGACCAGATTAAGTTTACTGAAGCTGAAAAGGGATTAGCTTTCATATTCATTATCGTAGAGTCAGCTCTTTTCGGATATGTATTTACAAAAGCTACTAATAGCATACTCTTGGCAACAATAGTGACTACCCAATTAATAGTAGCAACATACATAATTTTGCTCTTAGATGAAATGATTCAGAAAGGTTGGGGTTTAGGATCAGGGATAAGCTTGTTCATTCTTGCTGGTGTAACAAAAATAATGTTCTGGGATATGTTTGGAATAGCTAATGTTCAAAACCAAGATTTACCAGTTGGATTTTTCCCAACTTTAGTATCGTATATTGTATCTGGAAAGAATTTGCTTAACTTAATTGTAAACACTAACACAACAACACCATTTCAGCCGGATCTAGTAGGGTTAATATCAACTATTGCATTAATTTTGCTAATAATTTATTTAACTAATATTAATGTACAAATTCCCGTTACTAGTCCTAGACTTAGGGGTATAAGAAGTACCATTCCTTTAAACTTCTTGTATGTTAGTAGCATTCCAGTTATATTTGTAAGCGTTCTGGGAGCTGATTTTGAATTATTTGCCTCAATAGCCTCTGGGGTATCTTCTGCTGCTGGAACAATACTAGGAGATATAGCTAATGCTTTCTTCTTCCCTCCTTCAAATATACCTCACAGCGTATACGCTTTAGTTCTAGATCCGGTAGGTGCAGTAATATATGCTGCTGTATTTATAGTCCTATCGATAGTTTTCGGAATACTATGGATAGATGTTGCCGGGTTGGATCCAGCCACACAAGCTCAACAGATGGTCGAAGCTGGAGTAGAAATACCGGGTATGAGGAATAATCCGAAAGTTATTGAATCTATCTTAGCTAAATATATTTACCCGTTAGGGTTCTACAGCTCACTCATTGTGGGTGTAATAGCTGTGTTAGCAACATTTCTAGGCGTATATGGAACTGGGGTAGGATTGTTATTAGCTGTCACTATAGCGGTTCAATACTATAATTTATTAGCCTATGAGAGGACACTAGAGATGTACCCGTTATTAAAGAGAATTATTGGTGAGTGAGAGTTGAAAATAGGTATAGTAACTGGTATTCCGGGCGTAGGTAAAACCACCGTTCTACAAAAAGTCAAGGAAATTTTAGATAAAGAAGGTATAAATAACAAGATAATCAACTATGGTGACTTCATGTTAAAGACTGCAATAAGCCTTGGTTATGTAAACAATAGAGATGAGATGAGAAAACTTCCAGTAGAGAAGCAGAGGCAACTTCAAATTGATGCAGCTAAAGGCATTGCTAAAGAGGCAAAAGAAGGAGGAGATGGTATGCTATTCATCGACACTCACGCTGTCATTAAAACTCCTTCAGGTTATCTGCCTGGGCTACCGAAATACGTAATTGAAGAGATAAATCCCTATATTATATTCCTACTTGAAGCGGAACCTAGGTTAATACTTGAAAGACAGAAAAGGGACACCACGAGAAGCAGGACAGACTACAGCGATGAGAAAGTAATTATTGAGACCATAAACTTTGCTAGATACGCTGCTATGGCCTCAGCTGTGCTAGTGGGAGCTACTGTGAAGGTGGTTATTAACGCTGAAGGGGATCCGAGCATAGCAGCAAATGAAATAATAAGGTCGATGAAGTGAATTGCTAGATGTTTTATACAGTTTTAGAAATACTTTTAATATCTTTTTTATTTAATTTTATCCTCTATCTGTGGTATAGGTTCTATTTAAATCCAAAAATGACCAAAACAATATTGTTAATAAGAAAGTACGAAGATAGAATATCTTCTATCACCTCTAACAAAAGGAGAAACAAAGTAATGAGAGCCGTATCTTCTGAAGTCCAGACTTATACTAACAAGTTGAGAAATTATATGTTCATCCAATCATTAACAGTCATAACGGTCTATATGGTAGGTTTAGTAATAGTTCTAAACTATATATATCCTTCTTATGTTTATTTTCCATACTCTACCATACTCACTCCCCCAATCAGCGGTAAGCCCGAGATAAATAACTTGTTCGTTTATATTCTGTCATTCTTGCTGTTTACGCCCTTGTCGTTAAGGAGACCAAAGCTTTTATAAACTTAGGATAAATTCATTTAAATATGCCTTCTCCTCAGCAAAGGTCAAGATCGTTGAGAAGGGTTCAGGTTAGAACACCTTCAGGAAGAACGGTAACTCATTATGAAGATAAGAAAAATTCACAAGCCTTGTGTGCAATATGTAAAAAGCCTTTAAGAGGTGTAAAAACTAATAAGATTCATAAGTACAGTAAAACTGAAAAGAGGCCTGAGAGACCTTTTGGAGGCTATTTATGCCATGATTGTTTAGAAAGATTAATAAAATTAGCAGTAAGAGGGTTTTGATGTTAATAATAATAAGTGGCCCTCCAGGTAGTGGTAAGTCATCTGTAGCTAAGATTTTGGCTAGTTCTTTAAAGATAGAATATGTTTCAGCAGGAATGATTTTCAGAAAGATGGCAGAAGAGAAAAAGTTATCACTAATCGAACTGAATAAAATGGCTGAAAAAGATTTTAACATTGATAAAGCTGTAGATATGGAGTTATTTAACATAATAAGAACAAGCAAAAACTTAGTAGTTGAATCCCATATTGCAGGATGGCTATTTCATAACTACTCGGATTTAACCGTGTACTTAACAGCATCCCTACATACTAGGGCTCAGAGAGTAGCCAAAAGAGATAACATGACAGAAGCCGAAGCTCTGGATCAAATAATAAAAAGGGAAGAAAGTCATAGGGACCGTTTCTTACGATATTATGGTATAGACATGATGGATCTCTCTGTTTTTGATTTAGTAATAAATACAGAAAACATTACACCGCCATCTATAGTTAATGTAATAGTTGAGTATCTAAAAGGAAAACAAATTCAGTTATCTCCCTCACGTTAAAATAAAGTAATATTTTCGACTAAGAAATGACGTTAGAAGCTTTTATAACAAACTTAACTGGAACAGTAACCGAAATAGGCTGGAGTATCTTCATATTAGCGTGGGCTGTTGGGTGGGCCCTCAGGGGTTCGCCAATACCTATATTTAGGATAAAAAGAGGAGGACAAGATATTCTTGAAGATGCTATAATAGCCGCCTTCTTCTTAGCAATAGGGAGTACTGTGTTCTATCTAATATCATATGTGGCCTCGCAGGTGTGAGAAATGTACAATATATTTGACATACTTTATTATGCACAACTTCTTGCTACTTTAACCTATTTTTTAGGTTCCTTAATTTACGGCCTTCCTATTCCTATATATGGAGTGAAAAAATGGGCTCCCAGACTTATAACGGATGCTATCTACGTGATAGTATGGAATAGCATTTACTTAACAGTCCTTTCCTTCTTAACTCAATTACTAGACATGTTAGGGGTTAGTTGGTCTAATTATGAGATATGGTTAAACCAAGTATTGAATTTTGAGGAAGTGTTATATGCTGTTTTGAAGGTATTAATATCGACTCTAAATGTTACCGAGGCAGGTATGGTTTTGACAATCCCTTTAGGCCAACTTATGTCTATTCTACTTACAATTATCACTTACACTGAAAGTTTGATTTCAATATCGAATTTGATATATCAGTATGTAGGGGTTCTAATAGCTTTAGGAATACTGTTCTTAGCAATTCCATTCAGGATAGGACGGGGCGCAGGCGGTGCTATGATAGGAACTTCTATAGTATTTTACGTAGGTTTACCTTATTTACCCCAGTTCCTTGATAACTTAGGGCTTGACCCGTTAAACTATTCTGTATCTCCATCGAGCCAAAACGATATGTACTCATACTTTTACCAGCAGGTATTACCTCATTTAATTACTTCGCTGATTCTAGGTCCTTCAATTTATATATTTTTACTGCTGGCTTTTAGTGCGGGTTTATCTAATCTAATATCTGGATATGGTAGTAGATTACCTTTACCTATAGACTTATACTGAGGTGTAAGAAGTGAAATCATATGAGTTAGTTAGTATGTTATTAATCATAGATTCTATGATATTTTATATAAATGATCAAAAAAATTTTTGTATAACGTTCTTTGGAATACTGATATCACTTGCTATTTTATTTTCTCTGAGATTTATTTACCGCCGCTTTGTGAAGTAGTAGTTCCCTTTTTACCCTCTTTCTTGACCTCTTTATTCATAAAAATTGTAGTTCTTTGCCTACCTCCCATTTAATATCAGTTAAAGTTAAAGTTTTACTTCCTTTTAATTTCTTGGGTTATGTCAATCGGTAAAAAATACGAATTTTTTGATCACACTGCAGACATAGGGATTAAGGCTTATGGAAGGGATCTAAATGAGGCCTTTGAAAATGCTGCTCTAGCTGTGTTTGAAGTAATGACAGACACTTCTAAGGTAGAACCTAAGGAAAGTAGGGAAATAGAGATTGACGGAATGGATCTTGAAAATTTACTTTATAGATGGATAGAGAGTTTATTAGTTTATTATGATTCCGAACTACTTCTTTTTGGAAAATTTAAAGTAAAAATAGATCTCGAGAATTTAAGACTTAATGCAATAGCGTGGGGGGAGAAGTTTAACCCCGATAAACACGAAAGGAGAACAGTTGTAAAAGCCGTGACCTATCACGAAATGAGCATAGTAAAGACCAATAACGGTTATGAACTAACCTTTGTCGTTGATATTTAATAACAAAGCTGTACATTTAGGACAAAAAACATAACCTTTTTTGTCTATATCCTCAACTGAATTCACCTTATTCATAACACAGCTTGGAGTTGAACAATCATTTAGTCCTAACGTATGTCCTATTTCATGTACTATCTCTTTTTTAACTCTAGATACAAACTTATCTATACTCCCTTTTTCATCCTCGTATTTATAAGAAAAAACAATACCTATATTTTCTTTGTGCAGTCCTACAACGTATTTCTCGTTATTTATGTATGCATTTAAATGACCAATAGCTATGATTGAGTCATAAGGAAAATTAGAGAATCTTTCGGATAAATAATTTATAATTTTTTCAGCATCATACTGTAGTCTGTCCCAGTTAAACATAAACATGTTAAGGTGCAAGACTTCATTGAGATAATGAACTTCGAAACCTAATTTCCTCAAGTGACATATAACCTCTTTAAGTATTATATGATCAAATGTAGTAAGCTTTACCAGCAATACCCTATACATTATTACCTCTTCCTAAGTGATCTAAATAATAATAAGAAATTAATTAGTGCTAAAATCAAGTTAAGCCCCTAGAGTAAGAGTGGCTACCATTAAATAGTCCCTGAGCTCCCTAGTTATGAGGAAGTTTCTGCTTACATGTTCTCTTCCAGCCCTTCCCAACTTCTCTCTTATATCCTTTTGCCTTATTAGATATAGTGCGTAATGCGCTGCTTCCTCCGGAGTATTTACAAGATATCCGTTCACGCCATGAATTATTTGTAAGGGTATACCCCCGGTATTACCACCTATTACAGCCTTTTTCTTCCATAGTGCTTCGCTAACAGTCAGACCAAACCCTTCCTTAATGGACTTCTGCATGACTACAATTGATCCCCTTTGGAATGCATTAATCTCTAGATCGCTATTAGGAGGTAGCATTAGAAGCTTAATGTCTTTATCATCTCCAGCGGCTTGAACAGTCTCTCTATACACGATCTCCCCTTCAGGATCATCTGCTGCTGGACTACCTACATAAGCTAGCTGTACATCTGCATGCTTCTTAACTAATTTATAAGCCCTTATAACACCTAACGGGTCTTTTGCTCTATCAAATCTTGATACTTGAGTTATAATAGGGCGATCTGGATCTAAGTCGAACTTATGCAAGATTCTCTTTACTGTAATCTCTGGAATGTCTCTATTCTTTATACTCAAGGGATCTATAGATGGAGGAATTATAAACTGGGGATTCTTTAAGTCGTCCCTCGCAAATACGGCTGAAGATACTATTACTGAATCATATTTCTGTATATACCCACGTAGGAAGTTCCATACTGGTTGATACGGGTTTGATATATCAATATGGCATCTCCATATCCATTTGCCTTTCTTTCTGAAGGTTATTAGCCCGGCTGGTTGCGGGTCGTGAATAAACACTACATCGTAATCTAAATCAAGTTCGTTACCGTTTATTTCTGCCATTTTCTATAAATCTCAAATGTACCTTGTGATAGCTCTCCTAATCCGTTTTGTAAGGAGTTATGAAAGGACTTAGTGACTTTAAAAACTCAGGATCCCCTCTTATAATCTTCCAATCCGTGTTAATTCCTAACTCTTTCATCAAGGGAACTAGCTTACTTAGAATCTCCGCTACTCCTCCTCCAGCTGGAGTAGAATTAACGTGAAAGATTGATAAACCTTTTAGTTTTTCGGCTATTTTAAAAATATTATCCAATCATTTTCTCTTATAATCTCTGCGTATCTCTCTATCATTTTGACAACATCTCCTGCTCAAATATTTTTAGAAGATCTCCCCTTAACATCTCCTCATCAGTATAGGTCTGTGGGTCGAGTGAACTAAGCTTCTTTGATAGTTCAGTCAATCCATAATTATCTTCTATCCATTTTGAGAAATCATTCTTATCTTCGTACCCAATAATACGCCTAAATATAAAGTGATAGGCAATAGACCTAATACTTATTGAAGCGATTATGTCAATGAACTCGGCCAAGCTCTTTGCTACTCTCTCTGTATTATACACTACTGGTTTACAAGTTATGAAGTAAAATTGTTTATTAGCTGTTCTCGAGATCCTCGCCCCGGATAAAATTTTTATTAAATCTTCCCTTACGTTTTCAACAGTCCTTGGCTCTTTTCCTTCTATATCGGATACTTCTTGAGCTAAAAGTCTATCACCTAGTTCATCTCTTATCCATGTTGCAAAGTCGTTACTCATATCTTCTGGTACTACATGGCTCGAAAACAGAGGGTGAAATACGTGATAAAAGATTGAAAACCCGTCAACCTTCTTTATACCCTCTATTAGTTCGTCAATAGTTGTAGCCTTAAAGCCTGCATAAATCGGCGGATAGTAGGCTGCATAAAACTCAAACGGTTTATTGGCAGGTTTTTCAAGGATCTCATACATGTCAATCAGAATATATTTGTTTTAATTATACAAAAACATTATTCCAGCTTATTATACACAAGTAGGAAAAATCAGATTTTTATAAGGGACTAGGAGGGAAAATAGTGCCCATGAGAGAGAAATCAGCATTTCCAGCGTTAGCTCACGGATCACACGACCCTCTTTTCATCATCAACTTTAAAATCCACCTCTTATATAATTAAAATTGCGGCCGTCGTCTAGCCTGGATTAGGACGCTGGCCTTCCAATGAGCTAGAGGAAAGCCAGTAATCCCGGGTTCAAATCCCGGCGGCCGCACTTAATTATAATATATTATTATTACAACTCTTTTCACATCACACATATAGTATATAATTCGGTGCATTTGAGATTTATTAGACCTTTTCTTACCTATTTGAAGCACTAACTAAAGTATTATATTCATCATGTAATACCTAAAATTCATTAAAAATAGTGCTTGTAGGGACCTCTGGAGACTCTGTATCATCGTAACCCCAAACTTGGGGAACTCAACAGAGTGTCGCCCGGTCCCAACAGAAACATTAACCATTAAACCTATAAATTCATTCTTCATAAAATAATAATGCCGCCGTAGCTCAGCCCGGGAGAGCGCCCGGCTGAAGGCCGGATCACGCAGGGACCGGGTTGTCCGGGGTTCAAGTCCCCGCGGCGGCATTACTTGGATATGGATTATCCCTGCATATGCTGCGTAACTTACTTAGAAAATTTTCTGCGAATATTTAGAGCTTCAACAAATTAAAACTTCCATTCTGATAGTTTAATTATAAGGTCTTAATATATTAAGGAAAATAATTATTTATATTATAAAAAACTAAAAGAATACTTGAAAGTAGTTCGAAGTGCTATTTGTTCTTGTTCTATCTAATAGCTAAATGACAGTCTTTGTTAGCAAGTATTGCATTTTTAAGGAGATAATAACGCCGGGGGCGGGATTCGAACCCGCGCACGGTGACCCGTACTGGCTATCCTAGTAAGCTCTCAAGGCCAGCCCCTTAACCGCTCGGGCACCCCGGCAATCATCATATTTTATTTTATTCCTTTAATACTTAACTTCAGTCTTTCCTTACAATTATAATCGAGTATCCCTTAATCCTCTTATAAACCTCAACGTTTTTGAATTTCTGGCTAAATAAATTAATCACGTTTTCTTCACCCTTGTATACTACGAGCTGTATTAGTCCACCTTCGGTAACTCTGTCGTAGCTAGTACTTGCTAGTCTCTCTATGAATGCTTTTCCAGCCTTTAAGGGTGGATTAGAGTAAATTGCATTAAATTTAATCTCTGATGGTATGTTTTCAAATATATCACTTTGGATAACGTGGACTCTGTTTTCAAGTCCGTACCTACTAACGTTTTTTCTGGAATAATAGACGGCTTTCTTATCAACATCAAGCATGTAAACCGTAAGATTAGGGTTTTTTAATGCCAAATAAATTCCTATTGGACCATAACCACAACCTACATCGGCAACTACCCCGCTCTCGGGTATTATTAGGTTCTCTAGCATTACTTTAGTACCTAAGTCTAGTTTATCCTTAGAAAATAGACCATAAGAACTCTCTAAAGACAAGGGTATACCGTTAACTACATCGTTTACAAAAATTATTTCTTTAATCTTTTTCATTCTTTTTCCATCCCTTCGGATAAACGTCTCTTTCCATTAAGACTCTCTTAGGTTTTACTACAATTCCTTTCTTCATATTTTGTATTTCGTTGCTGTTTATGTTACTTTCCCCTATTGCTACAATTTCTCCTTTTAGTGTCATTATGGCCACATTTTCACCTCTCTTAAAGTTCTGAAATGCCACTACACCCGGTGCATTTAATGTAGCACCATAAGTAATGGCATTGACCGCGTCATCATTGATTACCACTTTCGGAATTCCACACACTGCAAATTCCATGGGGAGCAAAACTCTTCTTAGGTCACTCTCATCTTTGCAGTGTTTATACATGTACAATGCCTCTGAGATCTCGTGGAGAGTAACTAAGTTTGAATCCTCGGTGAATATTCCTGATCTCGTTCTTCTTAGTTCTCTCATGTGAGCTCCGCAACCAAGTAATATCCCGATATCATGACATATTTTTCTCATATAAGTACCAGGCTCAGAGGCTATTTTCATGAGTACCAATCTTCCTTCAGTCTCAAGAATGTCTATACTGTATACTCTTCTTTTTCTTGTCCTTCTCTTCACTGAAGATCTTACTGGAGGCCTCTGATATATTTCACCAATGAATTGGTTAACTATCTCTTTGAGCTCATCCATTTCGTAATCGCAGTGTACTTGCATAATGCAGACATATTCTTTACCAGCCTTACTAATAAGGCTCATCAGTTTTGTTGCATTTTCCATTCCTATTGGCAATACTCCCGTTACTTTTGGGTCTCCCCGCACGTTAAACGTGCTCTAGGGTCCCCCCATGGCCTACTTTGTTCAAGTTAAACATTTTCTTAACCCAATATGCAACTTCATGACTTGTAGGACCCGCTGGCTTATCTAAGTTTATTATTGCGTTTCTTATCAGGGCCTCTATAGGTCTTTTGTCGGGATAGAAGCCGTATTTATCATCTGTTTGAGCTTCTCGAAGTATATTCCAACTATTACTGTAATTACAAAAATAATCTATCTTTTCTAAAAATTTATACATATTAAATCACAGGTATCTTAGGTTTTATTGTTTCCTTCATGTAATCCATGAGACCCGCTTCTTGTAGTGCTTTCTTTACGTCTTCATCATTTGCTCCTTTATTTATGTTTATCTTTTTGTCTGTTGGCTCTATATGTAATATATTAACTCTTCTTCTCTTTACTCCATTTACATCTTTAGGTCCAGTTACTAGTACGTAATTCTCGTCAATTATATCAACTATTACACATTTCTTACCGGCTTCCCTTCCTCTGGTCTTAACGCAAATCCTGCCTACCTCTATTATCGACATAAGGATTACCTATGAATCAAAAAATAAGGATGGATTTAAACCTATTGCCAGTATTTTCTATTCTTTAAAAACTTTCTTTCTTCATCAAGTAAAGCTTCGTAAAACTTTTCCTCCCCATATTTGAGCTTATCAAGGGCTTTTCCCAAGTTACTAGCACCTACTCCTCTTGCACACATTCCTATTGCCACATACTTATTATAGATCGAGTACATTGATGCTAAGTTTCTCAGGGCTTCTAGCCTCTTAGCTTCCTTTTTATTGATTTTCTGGTTCTCTCTAATTTTCTTAAGGATTTTTAAGTCGTCGTCATTCTCAATTATCGTTAAGAAGATAGAACCACATTTAGGGCATTTTTGTGGCGCCGAAGAAGAGGTTACTTTCTGATTCCAATTACATAATAAACAAGAAATCCAAACTTCACAGTTGTTAAGTTTACGCTTGAATATCTCTAGCATAGCTCCTTTGTCGTCCGAGTGGGATAAGACCAGAAGCTTGTTCAAGAACTCTTTAGCGAGAGGTGAGAAGCTCGGCACTTGTAAAATTTTCCAGGAAATGTGTTTGAGATCGTTAAAGATTGTTAAGTCGTAATTCTTATATACTAATTCCTTTACAGCTTCTTCCCCAACTACTGTATCTGCGAAAGCCTTAAGGACAGTTTGCATAATTTGTAGGTCTGAGATCTTCTCTCTATCTATCACACCAAACCTCTCGGCTTCTACTAAAAGTTTCCACTTAAATTGAGGACTATCCCTTACAGCCCTCCCGATCAAGTCCTTAAATTCATCAATAGTAATGTTATTTAATATAGAAATAGCTCTTTTAACGTCATTTTCACTTAAGGGGATCACGGATGCTATAGCTATGTGATAAGCATCAGCTCTGTAGTTAGTCTTCACTCCCTTTAGATTAGTTAGTAGCAACGACAGAACCGCACCTAAAGTGTTGTTCCCTCTAGTACCTAAAGCTACGTGGACTACAATTAAGTCATTGTTTATTTCTACCAAGCTTGTACTCCTAGAGGGTAGTGGGTATCCTCTCTTCTTCTGTTCTTCCACAAGTGTTCTTAATCTATCAATCACGTTCTCAGGTAGTTCTAAACCTTCACCATTTTCGAGTTTCTCAAGATATTCGTACACCTTCAAAGCTACTTCCTTTTCTACCGGAATAGACTCCCCGAACCAGTTCGGTAAGACGCCCGATTTTAGAGACGTTTGCTCTACGTATACTCTATTCTCTTCTATCGAAACGATTTTCCATAGTCTTCCCCCTAAGACTATAACGGAATTCTCGTCGAGCGTAGCTACGAACTCGTAATCTAGAGACCCTATTTTTGAGTTGTTAATATGATCTATTACGAGGTAATCTCTTATTGAATCCGGTATCATATTAGTTGTATAGTAATATCTCCATGCCCTATATGAGGGAAGGACGTTTTCTTTATTCCTCTTTATAATTCTAGCCGACTCGAGGATACTGAGGATTTTTTCAAACTCCTCCTCTGTTAAGTCAGAGAATAAGAACGAGGACGTTACTATCTTGAATATTTCCTTTTGGTCTGTTATTCCTTCGAGTACCATACCAGCTATTTCATGAGCTACTACGTCGTAGGGTTTTGGTTCTACTATAGGACTTTCAAGATAACTTTCCCTTAAGCTATCGAGTATGCTTTTACACTCGAGGATATCATAAATATCTCCTGATGGCATTAAGTATCCTCGCGAAATTTTATCTAGAGAGTGGCCGCTTCTCCCTATTCTTTGCACTAATCTTATAACTTGTCTGGGCGACATATACTGGATTACAGCGTTAATTAAACCAATATCTATACCTAATTCAAGGCTTGATGTCGCAACTAAGGCGTCTATTTCTCCTTTTCTGAATCTGTTTTCAGCATCTATTCTAATTTCCTTTGACAGAGAGCCGTGGTGAGTAAGGATCTTTAAATCTGTTAGTTTTGTCAACTCGTTAGCCAAGAACTCCGTAGTTTCTCTTACGTTAGTGAATATCAGAACTGGCTTTTCCTCTTTAATTATTTTCTCTAAGGCTTTTATCCTAGATAAGGTCTCTGGGTTTAGGCCGGTTTTCACTGAGAGGTCTATGATCTCTTGATCGATGCTAGGTATTACTAGGGTAATTTGCATATCTTTTCTCTTATCAATCTTAACTACCTCTACTTCATCACCTAAGAACTTCTTAGCTATGTCTACGTCTCCGATTGTAGCAGATAATCCTATCATCTGCGGTTTTCTTTGGGCAGTAAGGTGTTTCAACCTTTCCAGGACAAGAAGTAATTCATATCCCCTTTTCTCATCCAACATTTCTTGTAATTCGTCTAAGACTATCCAACGTGTGTTCTTTAGTAATTCTCTCATATCTTTATTTATAATCAGGTACATTAAAGTCTCTGGAGTAGTAAGGAGTACGTCTGGAGGATCCTTTATTACGTTCTTTCTTTCCGACTGAGAGGAGTCGCCGTGCCTTACTGCTACTTTAACTCCTAATGCTTCTCCTAATCTTTTTAACCTATTTTCTATGTCTCTGTTTAGAGCCCTAAGAGGTGTAATATAAATTGTTGAAATCCTGGGTGGGGTCTCTTTTAGTATTTTATAATAAATCGGAAATATCGCTGTTTCGGTTTTACCGAATCCAGTTGGGGCTATAACTAATGTGTTTTTTCCTTCTAAAATTTTCGGAATAGCTTTTTCTTGTATAGGGGTAAGACTCTTATATCCTAACTCGTATAACTTCTTGTAAAAACTCTGAGAAACGTTTATCATGAAGCCATAAAATCTTGTGATTTGGTGCTTAAAATAAAATATGCTTAAAAAGCACGCTATTATGACATCTTTGATAGTTCTTGAATTTATACTCATTAAGTATGCAATTCCTAATTTAATTGTAATTCCGTACTATATTTACCCAGCTGTGGAGTCTGCTGAGCTTTTGGTGATTTTCTTCCTTGACGGAATTCTAGTTGAATTTATATTTACTTCTTTAGTTATGGTAATTTTATATTACCCCCTTATCCTCTTTACGTACTCTTTATTTCAACAACAGTCCCTATCCTTTTTCTTTCTTCTTGACTTGCTTACGTTTTCGTCTACCTACTTTATTTCTGCCTTATTCATAGGTTTTATAGGGTGGTTTATTAGAAGAAACATGTCAGATACTTGGTTCGAACAATTATCCCTTTTTGGATACAAGTTCAAGCCTAAAATAGCCCTCATCGGGTTCACATTAGTAATAGCTCTCTATTTTTTTCTTTTTTACGGGAACTTGCCTCTCATAGCTGGTAGTATGTTAAATGTTATAGGTATTTCTCTTTTCGGGGATTACTACGACCTACCTTTAATATTACTCTCATGGTTTGCAACTCCTTATTCTCTAACTCCAAGAGGGGAAATCAGTAAACAAGGTATCTGCCTAGGAAACATCGTAGGAATACTAAGTAAGTCCGGCATAATAGACTCAAGTGTAATAAGGGTTAACAGTAGCAGAAAGTATAAATGGTCAGGTATCAAGGCTAATTATTGTATTGACTTTTCGAAAACTAAGAACTATAATATTATTGTAGTCGGCACCAGTGGTTCTGGTAAGTCCAATTTTGCTAAGCTCTTAGCCTCTAAACTTAGTGTTAATTTCCTCGTATTTGACTTACACGGAGAATACTACCTAAATGAAGTTAAGAGAGTAGACGTTTCTCAGATTTCGGTAAATCCCTTGAGTCTCTTTAATCGAAATCCGAAGGAGAGAGCATTAGAGATCGCATACATGCTTAAGAGTTTATTTAATCTAGGAAATATTCAAGCTATTGAGTTAACTAACTTAATCGTTGAGGCTTACGCCGAAAAAGGTCTAGACCCAGACGACCCTTCTACTTGGTCTCAAAACCCTCCTACTTTTAGGGACGTATTACTACTCCTTGAGCGTCACAAGAAGAACGCTTTGAGTGCACAAGAAATTAACAAATATCAATCTCTAGAGCCATATCTACAGTATTTATCTTCAACAGTTTTTCAGTCTAACAGTATTAACTTCGAGGAGTTACTTAACTCTTCTTATATACTAGACTTTTCTAGTGTTCCTACAAATGAAGTTAAATATATTATAATGGAAACAATTCTTAAATCAATACAAAGTTTAATGTACTCTCGTAAATCGAGTAAGATAGAAAACTTAGTAATAATAGATGAGGCACCTTTTCTACTTAGTAAGGAGTCAGGCAAACAATTGATTGAAAGGCTTTTAGCCGAAGGTAGAAAGTTTGGATTTGGTTTTCTGCTAATATCACAAAGCGTGGATTATTTGAAGGAAGTTATTCCGAATGCTGGTCTATTCTACGCATTTAATATAGTTGAGCCTGGAGAGCTTGAGTATATCAGTAAGTTTTTTGGAGGTTCTGATTTGGATATGTATTACACATTATACGAGACTTTTCCGAAACTGCCTAGAGGGGTATTCGTGACTAGAGATTTATTAGGGAGATTCATATATTTAGTTCAGTTTTACGAGGGTGATGTTCATGTTTGACGAAGACGAGGAGGGTAAGGAGGAAAAAAGTGAGGAAGAGGAGAAGTTAGAAGAAGAAATAGCTCCGAAAGAGGAAGAAGAATCAGAGGAGAAAACAAGTGAAAGTGGTGAGGAAGAAGAATTCGCCTCCATGACAATTCCTGATATAGAGTTGCTGATGAAAAACACCGAGATATGGGATAAGTTATTGGACGACAAAATAAGCCTTGAGGAAGCAAAGAAAATGTTTAATGAACTGAAAAATAGATATTCTGCTAGAGATAAAAAGAAAAGAAAAGTGGCAAAAAAGTCTAAAAAAGTTAAAGCCAAAAAAACATCTGAGGAAGAAGAATGATCAAAGTTGTTTATTCTAATGCTAAAGATTTTTATTCACTATTAGCAGGGTTGAACGAAATAGCTGATGAAGTAGTTTTAAATTTCATAGAGGATTCGATTTATTCTTCTTATTTAACGGACGATAAGTCCTTAATGGGAGTCCTCGTTATATCTAAGGAATACTTAGAGGATTACTCAATCGATAAGCCAGTCGGTGTAAAAATCAACTTAAATGAGGTAAAGAAGATTCTAGGTAAAGCTAAGAGCAAGACTACCTCAGTAATGATAGATGAAACTGACGCTGGATTAAAAATAACTTTAAGAGACGAAAAAAGTGGACTTAGAAGCAATATTTATGTCAAGGGCGAGAAAGTAGAAACACAACGCTTAACTGAACCTAAAGTCTCACTTCCGGTCTCCTTTTCGTTAGACGGATCAATCCTGAAGAAGATATTGTCTGATGCCAGTATTGTAACAGAGGAAGAAATTCAAATAAGTACCACTGACGATAACGGGATTGAGTTCTCTGCAGAAGAAAGTGGTAAATCTTATAAAGCTAAGCTACGCCAAGATAAACCCCTAAAGTCTGTAACTATAGAGGCAGAGAGTAGATCATTCTATAAGATAGAAGTACTAAAGACAGCTTTTAAGGCATTAGCATTCTCGGAGGACGTTACCGTAAGCTTCGGAACTAATGTGCCGTTAAGGGGAGAAGCTACTACTGAATCTGGAGGTCATTTGAGGTTTTGGATAGCACCAAGACTATGAGAAACTAGATTAGAACCTCTTTTAACGATAGCAGAATAAATATTGTGAGCCCAACTTAATTCATCCTTTTTTAGAAGGACTACCAAAAACGTTTTACCTTCTTCTACCCCGTAGTTTAGATTAAATATTCCGTAAGCAGTTGTTGTCGCTCCTTTCAGAATTTCCTTCGAAAAATCCGTAAAGGGTCTTTGAACTCTCGATAAGAGATACGCTAACTCAAGGTCTTTCCATAAATTATAATCTATCCATGCACCATTATCTGTACCGAAAAGTAACTTTACATCTTTTTCTATTGCATCAGCTATCCTAGGTATACCAGCTGAGAACCATAGGTTGCTTCTAGGACAAACTACTAAGGGAATATCCGAAATCAACTCGAAGTCAGGCTCATTTAAATTAGTCCCGTGAATCAGGAGAGTCGGCTTATAATAACTTAGTAAGTACTCGAGGTCATCCCTTAAGTAATGTCTCTTAGTCTCGGAAACATGAGCACCTCTAATCTTATCTGAAAATACAGTGCTGATTTTAGCTAATTCGTCTTTACTATTACTATTCACAGAAGGTAACCCGTAGCCATGAGATATGCTGTGTAGTTTAATTAATTCTTCCTCTGAAAAAACGTCAAGTCTTCCTAGAAGTATATGGTTAACTTCCGCCACAATTTTGTCCGCTTCTAGAGCTATTTTTATTCCTTCAATACCCTCCTCTCTAAAATCTACTATTGTAAATATTCCTAGACTCTTGGAATATTTCAAAAATTGTGCAATTCTCTCGACTATTTTACCTCGATACTTCTTAAAATACTCATATTTTACACTTTTTGGATCGCCTACAAGTTCCTTCAGGCTTTTTGTTATTTCTACTTCGGGAAATGTGAAATCCGCTGTGTGCGCATGAGCGTTAACTAGAGGAGGGATAGCAACATAACCTCTTAAGTCCTTTCCCTTATAGTCGTAGCCCTTCCCTATATGAGTTATTCTTCCAGTATTTTCGTCAAACTCTATGTTTATTTTCTCAACATAATCTAGTTCTTCTCCGAGTAAAGCTCCTCCGAGGTTTATCCTATTATTTTCCATTTTTCTTCCCTGAATTTTCTAATCTCGTCCAATGCCTCAGTAGCGTTTCTTAAAGCATCTCTAGCTTTTGAACCGATACCTATCCCTACTTTAACATCATTTAACTCCTTAACTACCTTTATGTGTGCTTCAACAGTGTCCTCAGAGCAGAACAGCCCCAAGTTATCACCACCGAAATATTGGTCTATACAACCTAGCCTTTTTCCTACCGCTTTTATGTAGTCCATCAAAAAATCTATTTTTTCCATCGATTGTTGTATATTAAGTTTAGTAATTCCATCAATGTCGTAATGTGCAACGAGTATTCTTTCATCAGGTACCTTGTCTAAATCGATTTCTTCACAAGAAAACACTGAAAGGATAGGCTTTTGATGATAACCTTTACATAGTTTAATAGAAGTCGGAGAATGAGTATCTATTTCTTCTATTACTTTTACTATATCTTTTTCCTTTACTCCATCGGCTAATATAACGTGAATATCATAACGAAATGGGATAACGTAACTTCCAATTTCGGCTAATTTGTTGTAGAGTAAGTAAGAAAAGTAGTGTTGGAAAGCTTGAATTTTCCATTCTCTGTCGACTCCTAAACTTTCAGTCCACTGCTTATAACCCTCCATTATGAGCTTTACTGTTTTCACTCAATTACCACCGTCGCATCCCCACTTAACTGTAACTCCTTCAATTTTCTTGCCCTTTTAACTAGCTTTATTGCAGACTCCACAGCCCTAGTTGAGTACTCCTCAATTCTTTCTACAGCTTGTTCATGTGTGACTCCATGTCCAATAATTCCTAACGTTACAGGTTTGCCGAATTCTACTGAAAGATCCATTAATTTTCTGGCAGTCTGTGTTGCTACTATTTCGTCATGCTTAGTTTCTCCTTTAATTACAGCACCTAAAGTCACTACTGCGTCTATTTCGTCTCTCTTTAGTAATTCCTTGACTATCATGGGCATGTCGTAACTCCCGGGGACTTTCACTACTACTCTAACTGTAGCTCCTAAGAAGTTGGCGTGGGATATTGCCCTTTGTAGCATTAAGTACGTGATATCGTAGTTAAATTCAGCTACGACTATAGCTAAATTAATCTTCGAGTTCTCTTGCATGTGTATACCCCTGCCTAAGACCTTTACCAGCATACTTAGTTAAAGCTGATCCTCCTTCTTTGACTAACTTAACAAGGTTTAGAGCGTGTTTTGATGCCCTGTCTTTCGCGATCTCAACGAGTTTTTCCTCATCTTCAGATTCGTCTTCATGAACAGTTACGTCAATTACGTGTTTAGAAGTTAATATCTGAACCATGATCAGTCCAATACTTGTAGCCAGATAGCTGTACTTATCTAACATAGTCTTTCCTACCCACCCTAAAGTAATAACACCGTCACATCCTTGATCTAATAACTTCTTTGCACCGACAGGCAAGTCTTTTATACCGGGGACTGTATACCTTACAATCTCAGCTTCTGGGTCCTCTTTCCTTATCACGCTTATGGCTATTTTTCCCATGTCTACTCTAGAAAAGGTCGTATCTACAACTCCGTATTTACGTGAGGTCATCTAATCACCTCTAACACAATTTCCTTACCCTCTATGAAAAGGAATCCGTTATTCTTAGCATAGAGTATAGCTTTCTCTTTAGAGAGGCTCTTACCATCTCCCAGCATTTCAGCTATAACACCACTTCTTTCTAATCCTATATACTCTAGTAGAGATGTACTCAATTCCGTATGACCCTTTCTGTTCTTTAATCCTCTTGAAATTAAAATTGGGACATGACCCGGTGCATAAAACTCTGTGTAGAATTTATTCCTAGCCTCATCCTCCCTTATCTTTATCATGCTAACTGTCTTATGTAACTCGGATATTGTTTTAGCCCGGTCCTCATCGTTTATTCCGGTTCGGGTAGAGATGTGGTTAACCCATAATGCGAAGGCAGGTTCGTCTCCGTAAGGAGGTTTCTTATACAATGGAGGGTACTTCTCTTTCACTATTTCCGTCATAAAAGTTATGCCTAACTTTTTAGCCTCATTATCACCAGTTACGTAGCAGATGAGTCCTCCTGCATCTTTTCTTAATAAGTTTATACTTTTCCATGTCACCGCACCTGCATAAAACACCATGTCAACTTCTTCTTCTCTTCCGTCAAAATCATAAATTAAAATCGGTAGTCCAGATTCTAAGTTTCTCTTGATTTCTTCCTTAGGGGGTAACATTGCAAGATAACATACTTTTATAAATATTTAAGTGTATTTACTAATTTCTTTTTTTAAATCTTAGAGTTACAAATACAATTATTCCTAGAATAGAAATAATTAAGAATAAGACTGTAGTTGATTGAATAAAAGGATGGTTATTATTTGAAGTTATTGAAGAAGAAAGAGTTGAGAAAAAAGTTTCTGACAAGTTATATACTTCTTGTACTAGCGATACTACTATAGTAGCATTTTGAGAAGAATCATACAAATTTATTGTAAAATATGAGTTGTTATAAAAATACATCAGCAAATAGCTGGATGGAATGATAATTTCTGTACAGTTGATTGTTTGAGAAACTACATAATGTAGGGTGCTAGGCAACCTCAGTTTTAAGGCTGAGGCATTATCCGTTACATTAAACGTTAACTGAAATCCGTTAAAATTGTACGTTATGTTTAACTGAGAGTTAACGTAATCCTGAATAACGCTTATCTTTATTTCTAACGACGGTAGGGATATTGTAGAGCTAGTGGAACTCTGGAACCCCGAAAAGACCGTTACTTTATTCACTGACAATAGGATTAATGTAATAAATAGCGCACTAATTACTAAACGTTGTGTAAGAGACATGTTACAACAGATATTTATTACCCCACATTAATAGAGTATGATTAAGTATGTCTGGTTATCCTCAAGGATATCCCAATCCCTACAACTGGAAGATGATACTGATATCGCAAGGGCTAATGATTTTAATGTCTTTTGTTCTATCTCTTTATCCTCAATACTTCTTGCCTGTTTATGTCCTTTATATTGTCGTGATAATGGGGATATCCAGCGTTATGATGGCTAAAAGTAACCCTATGTTAGCGGAGAGAAAATATATGGGTGAGATATACAAGTCAAATACATTGTTTGAAGAGAAGAATGCCGGAAGTCTCATACAGAAGGATATGGAGTATGTTCAGAAAATGCAACAACTTGCCGTAGCTAACTTTAAGTCGTTCGGTATAATGATTTTGTACATAATAATAATATTTCTATTTTATGACTATGTATTATTAAAAATTGTAGATAGTGTAGCACAATACGAGAAATTAGCAATTTACTTAATCTACTTTGAAGCTCTGTATCTTTTCAACATGTTCGTCTATCGTAGACTGATAAAAATCCAGATGATGGACGCTATGGCTCCCTCAAGTTATAAAGTAACAGAGAAAGGAATATTATCCACAGATAAAAGCGGCGTATTCTTACATTCGAGGCATTTGGTCAACGCTGAAATAATAGAGAACAGGGAGAAGAAATATGTAGAGATAGATTCTAAAACTTCAAAGCTTCCATACAAAATAAGACTTTACACAAATGATATAGATAGACTCTTGGAAGTTCTTAATAGAGTTAAAAGAATGGAGTTAAAGAGACAACAGACTTCAAATTCGTGAAAAGTATAAGTGAGAATACAATCCTATAGTGTTTTCATATAATACACCATCTTTTCCCTCCCATATACCTTTTCCGATCTTATTTCTGAACGCAAACTGAACATCAGTTCCTACTTGAGTTGGCTTAGAGACGTGAAACTCATGTCCTTTGATTGTGGAAGATGATAGATAATTAATCCTAATCGGCTCTAACTCAGTATAACCTATAGTCAGCCTATCCTTAGTCTTTATCGATATATCGAATACGTTAACCATACGATACGACCTTCCTTGAGCATCGATCAACTCTTTAGAAAGATACATGAGTCCTCCACATTCACCTAGTATTTTAACACCTCGCTCAGAGTTTCTCTTTATCCATTCTTTTGTCAAAGCAGAATTCTCTAACTCTTCTAGATGTAACTCGGGATAACCGCCTCCGATATATATAAAGTCTGGAGTTTCTGTAGGTCTGTCGTTATTTAGAGGGCTAAAGAACTCGAGCTTATATTTTTTCCTTAAGAAGTCTAGGTTAGCTTCATAGTAAAAGTTGAACGCGGAATCCAGTGCAATATAGGCGATTCCCTCGTGTTTAGATTGATCCTCAATAGTCACTTCATTATCTATCGGCTTTGTATCTTGTGAAATTTCTACCAGTCTATCTAAATCTACGTTTTCTTCTACAAGTCTGGAGGCGTAGCTAATCACTTCTTCAGCTTTGTTGAAGTCTTCGGTTGTGTATAGACCTAAATGCCTTGATGGAATTGTAAGTTGTTTATCGAAGTTTATATAGCCGAGAACCTCGATGTCTTCTGGAACTGATCTTTTACAATAATTAAAGTGAGTAGTTGAACCTACTTGGTTAAATATTACTCCTTTTACATTAGCGTTTCCATACTCTTTCAGTCCTTTTATTATAGCACCTGCCGTGCTAGCTAGGCTACTACAATTTATTACCAGAACTATGGGCGTATGGGTTATTTTGGACAGCTCGTAAGTGCTGTATCTAGTATCAACTCCATCATATAGACCCATCACTCCTTCAATTATACCAAGATTGTAACCCTTGCTGTATTTTGCTAGTGTCTGCTTTACTCCATCCTCTCCCATGAGCCAAATGTCTAGATTGATTGCTGGAGAACCGGTAGCTATTTTTAAGTACTTAGGGTCTATGAAATCCGGTCCAGCTTTAAAAGCCCTCACTTTAAACTTTTTGGATAGTGCTCTGGCTATCCCAGAAGTTATTAGCGTCTTACCTGAGTTACTTCTGTCTGAAGAAATGATTATACGGGGTAGGATCACGCAAAAAATAAGAGCTAAATAACTTAATTTATTTTATGCATGTATATTACGATGATGCACGAGACATAAAGGCTATTATACAAACTCTCACTAAGTTGGTTGATGAAGCTCTTTTCGAAATCAAACCAGAAGGTATAAAATTGACTGCTGTAGATAGGGCAAAAATATCTTTAATTAATATTGATTTACCTGCAGAAATGTTTAAAGAATATGAAGTTCAGGAAGAATACAAATTCGGATTTAACACTCAGTATATGTCGAAACTGATGAAAGCTGTGAAAGGAAAACAAGCAATTTCATTAGATGCAGATAACGAGGAGGTAGTAAAGTTGACTATTATAGGTGCTATAAATCGTGATTTCAATATAAGGAATATTCAAGTTTTACCCCCTGAAATACCAGAAGCCAATTTTGAGTTCGATGTAAAAGCTTCAATTTCCTCGAAAGGTCTGAAAACCGCTATCAGTGAGGTTTCACAAGTTAGTAAAGACAGTGTAACGATATATGCAACTGAAGAAAAGGTAGTAATCAGAGGAGGTGAAGAGAGTAAAGTAGAAAGTGAGTTTACAAAGGAGACCGGTGCTTTGGCTGACATAGAGTTTACTAAAGAGGCAACAGCTACTTATGACATTAATTACATTGACAACGTTTTACAGCTAACTAAATTGTCAGACTATACTAAGCTAGCCTTTTCGGATCAGAAACCTTTGCAAATGGAATTCAGCATGGAAGGAGGGGGGAAAGTTACTTATTTGCTTGCTCCTAAACTATCTTGATGGAGATCTATACAGCACTGGTGGGTAGCTATCCTAGATCTATAAAGATAGCCAAGATAATAACTAGATATAGAAACGGTAATGTCGAAGAGTCTAAAGTAATAGAAGAAATAGATAAATTTCAGAAAGATTTCTTCGGACTAATGGAGGAATATAAAGTAGACTATGTAACAGATGGAATGGTAGAATGGGACGATATAGTAGACTTAACCTACTCTTTTCTCAAGGGTGTTGAAAAGGGAGCGTTAGATAGATTTTTCGATAACAACTTCTACTATCGCCATATTGTAATTAAGTCTAAATTGGAGTACAGAGAATCTAATGATTACGTTAAGTACATGGAATTAGCAAAGAAGAATGTAATGAAAAGTCTGAAATTAAAGGCTGTTATATTAGGGCCGCTGTCATTTACGTATATGTCCAAGAACGTGCACTATAAAGGCAAGACAGAAGATTTAATGATGGATTACTCCTACGTAGTAAACTCTTTACTTAAGGATACGGAGAAATACTATGACGCCGTGGAAATACATGAGCCTTATTTCTTTCAAGATAGAGTTAGAAAGCAAAGATTAGAGAACTTAAAGGAGTACTATAAGACAATGTTTAACGGAATAAATAAAGAAAAACACATTATCACATATTTCAACATAAAGTTCGACGTCATTGACGACTATTTTAAGTTACCAGTAGATGTTTACGGCTTTGATGTAACAGAGGATAACAAACCCATGATTGGAATGCTATACAATATCAGCAAAGATAGGCAAGTGTATTTCGGTGTTTTGGACTCAAGAAACACTAAGTTAGATAAGATCTCTACAATAAAGAGGATTGCAAATAATGCTAAAGAGAAGGGTATAACTAAATTAATCTTGGGGAATTCTACCTTCAACGATTTAATACCTGAGCTCATAGTAAAGAGAAAGTTTAAAATATTACAGAGGGCGAAGGAGATGATACTAAATGGATGAGCTCCCTATTTTACCAACTACGGTAATCGGTAGTTATCCAAGGCCCAAATGGTTAAGAGAAGCTATAAGACTATATCATCAAGGTAAACTTAACGAGCAAGATATGAAGGAAGCGTTTAATGATGCTGTGATAGCAGTGCTCAGAGACCATCAAAAAGCAGGAATAGATGTTCCTACAGATGGTGAGATGAGAAGAGACGAAATGGTAGAGTTCTTTGCAGAGAGACTAGGCGGTTTTAGGTTTTACGGCTTCGTTAGGGTATGGGGTGATCATTACTATAGGAAACCATCTGTAGTAGGTAAGATAACGTATAAAGAGCCTATGTTACTCGAAGAAGCCCTATTTGCTAAGGAAGCCAGTTACACTCCTTATCTGAAAGTAACGATTACCGGTCCTTATACAATAGCCGAGTGGTCTTACAATGAATACTACAAGAGTAAGAGAGATCTGGCATTCGATCTGGCAAAAGTGCTTAACACTGAAATGAAAAAGCTAGTGGAGGCTGGAATAAAGGTCATCCAGGTTGATGAACCTGCTATCCACACTAGGAAGGATGAAGTAGAATGGGCAGTAGAAGCTGTAAATGAGTCTATTAAGGGAATTGGTGTTAAGGTCGTTATGCACGTGTGTTACGGTGAATATTCGTATCTAGAGCCTTATTTGGACAGATTAAAAGTTGACCAAATTAACCTAGCTCTGAAAAACTACAATTATGAACCAGTGAAACTTTTCGAGAAATGGGATGGTGAAATAGGAGTAGGAGTAATAGACGTTCATAACAGAAGGGTGGAGTCGCCTGAGGAAGTAGCTAATGATTTAAGAATGTTATTGGAACACTTTAAGCCAGAGAGAGTGTGGGTGAACCCCGACTGCGGACTGAAGCTTTTGCCTAGGTCTATAGCTTTTCAAAAGATGGATAACATGGTGAAGGGTACATTAATAGTGAGAGAAGAACTTAAAAGAAAGGGTTATACTACTACTAATCTGAAACCATTGTTTAACAGGTGAATGACGTGAATAAGAAACGAGCTCATGGTCAAAGTCACTCTACTAGACCCGTCAGGACTGGAGCTCCTAAATGGGTTAGGTTCACTAGGGAAGAAGTGGAGTTACTTATAGAAGAACTAGCTAAGAAAGGATATCCTCCAAGTATGATAGGGCTCATATTGAGAGACCAATACGGAGTACCACTAGTTAGGCAAATAGCTGGTAAAAAAGTAGTTCAGATATTAGAGGAGAAAGGTTTAGCACCTAAGATTCCAGAAGATTTATACAATTTAATAAAGAAGGCTGTTAACATAAGAAGACACTTGTTTGAGCATCCTAAGGATAAGAAAGCCAAGAGAGGGTTAGAGGAGACTGAGTCTAAGATAAGAAGATTAGTAAGGTACTACGTAGAGGTAGGTAAGTTACCTCAAGGATGGAGATACGAGCCTGAGAAAGCAGAACTTCTCGTTTCAGGAGCTCAATGATTTTTCCACTCTTTCTTTGAGAATTTCTGCAACCCTATGGTCTACTCCTATTGGCTCAGCGACTATTATTTTAACTTTATTTGACACTGATTGAAGCTGTTTAGGAATATCCCTCTTAAAGTGCGTTCCCGCAGCAAAAAGCAGTGGGACTACAACTATACTATCTACACCTTTTTCAATAAGCTTCTTAGCTGCGTCGGTGATACTAGGTTCGTTAAACTCGATGAACCCGTACTCGACTACTGAAAAATACTTTCTAAGTAAGTCAGCATACTTTATTGCAACTTCTTTCCACTCACTAACTTTACTTCCGTGTAAAACTAGTAATACGCCAATCATAGGTCAAATTATTAACTTCGATTTTATATACTTGTGTTTTGATTTAGCTTAAAGGGATAAAGAGTGCCTGACTTCAAGATTGTCATATCTGACCCGCAAACAAAAGAGCCTAACACAGCTAAGGTTAAAGTTAAAGTATCTGATGCAGTTCAGGTTAATCAGGGAGAGAAGGACGGAAAAGCAATACCCTCGGCCAAACTGAATGAGAAGACTAAACAAGATCTCGGTTTAGACCAGTTCGTGACAGTCGAGATAGAAAAGCAGGAGGGAGATAAAAAGTTAAAAATAAAGGGTCACTTTAAGGTCGAGGTAGATAACTCCGTCCCCCAAAATGAGATATGGATTTCCCAGCAGATGGGAGAGAGATTCGGTGCTAATGAGTTTGAAGCAATAGCTTACAGAACTAAAGCCTTCCAGGTCTCAGTAGATCAATCAAAAGTCCCCAGTTTAATAGGGGCAAAAATAGGGGATGTCGTTGACGTAAACATATCCGGAGTACCCCTGAAACTTAAGATAACCGGTGGGTCAGATAACTCAGGCTTCCCGATGAGATTTGACGTTCAAGGTGGTGCTAAAAGGAGGCTGTTACTGAGCTCCCCTCCCGGTTTCTATCCTACTGAAGACGGTATGAGAAAGAAGAAGACCGTTCGCGGAAATATGATCACTGCTGAAATAGTTCAGATTAATACTATATTAGTTAGGTGAAAAAACTTTTGCCTTGGCCACAAGTTCAGCCAGAGGTAAACATAGGTGTAGTAGGTCACGTTGACCACGGTAAGACTACTTTAGTTCAAGCTATTACTGGAATATGGACTTCAAAACACTCAGAGGAATTAAAAAGAGGAATGACAATCAAGTTAGGTTACGCTGAAACGAATATAGGATTTTGTGAGAGTTGTAAAGTCCCAGAGGCGTATGTTACTGAGCCCTCATGTGCACATTGTGGTAGTACTGAAGAGCCTAAGTTTCTGAGAAAAGTTTCTTTCATTGACGCTCCAGGTCACGAAGTCCTAATGGCTACTATGTTATCTGGAGCGGCTCTGATGGATGGTGCTATTTTAGTTGTAGCTGCAAACGAACCTTTTCCTCAGCCTCAAACTAGAGAACATTTTTTTGCGCTAGGTATTATAAATATTAAAAACCTAATTATTGTTCAAAACAAGGTCGATGTAGTACCTAAGGAGGAGGCTATAAAACAATACAAGCAAATCAGGGAGTTCCTTAAGGGGACATGGGCGGAAGGTGCACCAATAATACCTGTTAGTGCTCTTCACAAAATAAATATTGATGCATTAATTGAAAGTATACAAAAATACATACCTACACCAGAGAGGGACTTATCTAAACCTCCTATAATGTTAGTAATAAGGAGTTTCGATGTTAATAAGCCTGGAACATCTTATAATGAGTTAAAAGGAGGTGTATTAGGAGGCAGTATAATACAAGGTAAATTAGAGGTAGGAGACGAGATAAAAGTATTACCAGGTGTTAGAATAGAGAAGTCTGGCGGTAAAGTAGAGTATCAGCCCTTGTATTCAAGAATAACTTCCATTAGGTTCTCAGACCTTGAAGTAAAGGAGGCAAAACCAGGTGGATTGATGGCAATAGGTACTGAATTAGATCCCTCTTATGTTAAAGCCGATAGCTTAGTTGGAAGCGTTGTAGTGAAAGCCAATCATAATGTACCCGTACTTTTTGACATGGTCATTGAAGACTATCAGCTTTTAGAACGGGTAGTAGGTAGTAAAGAACTGATAAAAGTAGATAATTTAAAACCGAAGGAAACGATCATGATCACTATAGGTTCTTCAACTACACTTGGTGTAATTAAGTCCATAAAATCGAATAGGATAGAAGTTGAGCTTAAGAGACCTATTGTGGCGTGGGATAAAGGTCTTAGAGCTGTGATAAGTAGGCAGATAGGAGGAAGATGGAGATTAGTGGGATGGGGTCTAATCAATTTCTGAAGATTCTCGTAGATACAAATATTCTGTTATATGTTTACGATAGGTTTGACCCATTTGAAAGAGTTGTTCGGTTTTTAGATTATAAACCGGCTTTTTATCTAACTAAATCTGTCTTAAAAGAGTTAAGAAAATTAGCCGAAGTAGGCGGTCCTTTAATGCAAATGAAAGTTCAAGTTGCGTTAAAGTATCTAGACGCGTATAGAAATTATTGGAGTGAGCTAGATGAGGAGGACAATAATATTGACGTGGATACTCACTTGCTAAAGGTAAGCAAGAAATATGATATGGCGATATTTACGAACGATTTATCTTTAAGACGAAGAGCGTTAAAAATGGGTATAAAAGTTTTATACCTTAGGCAGAAGAGTAAAAATATAAGTCTTAGTTTTATTATCTAGTCTGATACCTCTATGTTTAAACTCATTAAGGCCAAGGGTATCGTTAGAATACCTCCAGACTACTTCGGTCAGCCTATCGATGATGTCGCGTTACAAATTCTGAGACAAGAATACCAAGAAAAAGTATTAAAGGATATTGGACTTGTACTTGGCGTGTTTGATGCTAAAGCAAACGAGGAAGGATATATAATCTTCGGAGACGGCGCAACTTACCATGAGGTAGAGTTTAATATGTTAGTTTATGCACCAATGATGCATGAAATAGTTGAAGGTGAGGTGAATCAAGTAGATAACTATGGTATATACGTCAATATAGGTCCGGTTGACGGTCTAGTTCATATATCACAAATAACTGACGATAACCTGAAATTTGATCAAAATAGAGGTATTCTTATAGGAGAGAGGTCTAAGAAGGTCATTCAGAAGGGAGATAGAGTGAGAGCACGGATAATTAGTATATCAGTAGGAGGTTCTAGAATGCCAAGGATAGCTCTAACAATGAAGCAACCATTCTTAGGTAAATTAGAGTGGATAAACCAAGAACTCTCAAAGGCGAGTAAGTGATGCCAGAAAAGAAGATATTCAAGGCTTGTAAAAATTGTAGAGCATTAGTACCCTTGGAGACAGCTACATGCCCTATCTGTAACTCAACGTCTTTCAGTGAGGATTGGAGCGGGATGGTTATTATAATAAGCCAAGATTCTGAAGTAGCAAAGGTCTTTGGGGCATCGACACCGTGGAGATACGCGATTACAGTCAAGTAGATTATTGTTTTATTTTACCTCAAGAACTAAGAAACCAATTGGCAAAACCGTACGGTATTCTTTTCACAAACAATGCCGAACTTCTCCACTTTCTTAAATCTAGGAGAAACTCGAGAATAATAACAGTTGGTGATGTTGTAACTAAGACTGTATTAGACCTTAACTTAACTCCTTTTCTGTCATTAGTAGACGGAAAAACTAGGCGTAAGTTTAATATTGAAAAGAGGACAGTCATGGAAAGGGTAAAAAACGAAGCCGGGCTGATAAGGTTATCAGCAATTTCGAAAATTAAAGAACTGCTTGAGATTGACTCGGGTACTAGTAAGGTCGTGTATGTGGAGGGTGAAGAGGATTTATTAGTAATTCCAATAGTAATTTACGGAAAAGACGGAGATATTATACTTTATGGTCAACCGTATGCAGGAGCCGTTGTCCTAATAATAGACGATCTAATAAGAAGAAGAGTAATGGAAATCTTCACCAAGTTTAGGATAGTTAAGTGTGAATAAAAACATCCGACCTGCGCGGGCTCATCATTTGTCAGCCCTTTCGAGCTTCTTCATCTTTGTTTCTTTACGCACCGTATTTTTCTGCTCTATAAGAGTAGTTAAGTAATAAGTTCATTACATCAAGCCCCCTTATTCTTAGAGTTCCCTTTCGAGCTTCTCTTTCATTGAAGTCCTTAACGTCATCGAAGACTAAATTACTATATGGTATGTAGAGCATAAACGGTACTGGATCCCCCGTGTGTTCTCTAACTTCTACTGGTGTGGCATGATCTCCAGTTATTGCAATTACTATCTCACTTCCAAATCTATCAAGAATCTTTCCGATCATTTTGTCAATCATCTCTATAGCATATTTTTTACCTTCCACATTTCCGTCATGAGAAGCTGCATCCGTAGCCTTTAAGTGCAAAAAGACGAAGTCGTAGTCGTTCAGCAATTTCGCAGCCTCCTCTGCCTTACCGATGTAATTGGTGTCCAATCCTCCGGTGGCTCCAACTGGGGTCACTACTTTCATTCCTAACTGCTCGCATATTCCCTTAATTAACGCAGTTGCAGAAACTGCTGCAGCCTTCAGCTTAGTGTAGCTTTCGAACGCGGGTAATTCTTCGTACTCCGAAGCTCCTCTTAGTAAGATAATATTAGCCGGTAGTTCTCCCTTTTCTATTCTCTTCTTGTTATACTCAGATTGTGAAAGGACTTCGTAAATCCTCTTCGTAAGTTTATTTACTATCTCGGCTGTCCTTTTTGCTGCATCACTATTTGTTAGTGGGCTGCTATCAAGAACTTTTTTACCGACTTCATGGGGGTCTGTGTCGGATATTTTATCGCTCAGACCTTTACCTCTCAATACTACAGCTACTCTATGTTCTGTACCGTGGAAGAACTTCACTTCAACTCCATCGATCTCTTTTATTTTCTCGTTGAGCTCTCTTACGAGGTCTTCAGCCTCTTCTATCTTTCTACCAGCCCTCCTATCCTTAACTACGAACTCATTGTCTACTGTTGCAAAATTACCCCTAAAAGCTACATCTCCTCCTTTTAACCTAGCCCCAGCCCCTATAGCTTCAAATGCTCCTCTTCCTTTGTAGAACTTTTTTGGATCTAGGCCAAATATAGAAAGGTGGGAAGTGTCACTTCCTGCAACTACACCCGGTGAAATAGGATCCATCAGACCGACCAGTGAAGATTTAAGCAACTCCCTCACAGTAGGTTTGTCTACAGCTTCTAAAGGTGTCTTATAATTTAACTTACTTACTGGTCTGTCACCTAATCCGTCGGCAATGAAAAGAAGAATCTTGTAGTGTTTCATGCTATCGACCTCTTCAATTCCTTAGCCATTCTCTCATATCTTTGTATATCAGCTTGGGTTACACTAGCTCTCACTATCTCAAGTGCCTTCATGAAATCTGATTTAGTTACTTTAACTTGTGCTTTATTATTCATACATTCTCTCATATTCTTTAAGTAACATTCTTCACTATTATCTTTACCTTGGCAAGAATTTCTAACTTGTTGGTCACAATCTCTATAAGCTTGCCTCATGGCGTTAATAGTAGCTTCTCTTACTAAAGCCTCTAAGTCTGCTCCAGTATATCCTTCCGTTTTTTCGGCTATCTCCTCTAATGTTACGTCTTCGGCTAGTGGGACGTTCTTTGTGTGTACTTTTAGTATTTCTAGTCTTGCTTTTTTGTCTGGTGGTGGTACGTAGATTAGTCTGTCGAATCTACCTGGTCTGAGTAATGCAGGGTCTAAGATATCAGGCCTATTAGTAGCAGCAATAACAACAACCTTATTGAGTGGTACGATACCGTCCATTTCAGCTAATAGCTGATTGACTATTCTTTCAGTAACACCACTGTCGTGAGCAAATCCTCTCATTGGTGCTATTGCGTCTATTTCGTCGAAGAATATTACTGTTGGTGCTGCTTGTCTTGCTTTTCTGAATATTTCTCTTATTGCTTTTTCGCTTTCTCCTACCCATTTTGATAGTACTTCTGGTCCTCTTACTGCTATGAAGTTTGCTCCGCTTTCTGTTGCTACTGCTTTTGCCAGCATTGTTTTACCAGTCCCAGGTGGGCCAAATAAAAGAATACCCTTAGGCGGAGTTATACCGCTCTTTGTAAATAACTCTGGGAACCTTAGAGGCCACTCGGCAGCTTCGCGGAGCTGTTGTTTGACATCGTCTAACCCACCTATATCTGACCATCTGACCTTCGGAACTTCTACGTAAACCTCACGTAATAATGAAGGCTGTATACTTTTCATTGCATCTAAGAAGTCTTGCATTGTCACTTTCAATTCCTTTAATATATCAGCAGGAATAGTTTGCTGTTCTAAGTTTAGTTTCTTCTCTTGTATAAATCTTCTCAAAGCTGATATAGCTGCCTCCTTAGCTAATGCTGCTAGATCAGCTCCAGTATATCCGTACGTCATTTCAGCTAACTTATCAAGGTCTACATCTTCTCCTAAAGGCATATTTCTGGTGTGTACTTGTAATATCTCCTTTCTTCCCTTGGTATCAGGTGGTCTTATTTCAATCTCTCTATCGAATCTCCCAGGCCTTCTAAGAGCTGGGTCAATGTCGTCTGGTCTGTTAGTAGCTCCAATGACTATTACTTTTCCTCTACCCTTTATTCCGTCCATTAATGTCAGAAGTTGTGCTACTACTCTCTTTTCTACTTCTCCGGTCACTTCTTCTCTTTTAGGTGCTATTGCGTCTATTTCATCAATGAATATAATCGCAGGTGCGTTTTTCTCAGCCTCTTGGAATATTTCTCTTAATCTTTGTTCGCTCTCGCCATAGAACTTACTCATAATTTCAGGCCCGTTAATAGTAATAAAGTAAGCTCCGATCTCGTTGGCTAATGCCCTTGCTAGTAAAGTTTTTCCTACACCTGGAGGACCGTAAAGAAGAATTCCTTTAGGTGGTTCAATACCTAACCTCTGGAATAGCTCAGGATGTCTCATAGGCCACTCGGCAATTTCCCTTATCTTCTGCTTAGCTTCTTCTAAATCTCCTATATCTTCCCAAGTTACTCTAGGATAACTTATACTCCCTTCTTTCACCGGTTCTTCCTTAATTTCTACATTCGTGTCAGGAGTTATGTGCACATAATTTGATGGTTGCGTATTTATTACTACCAACTCTACGATTCCAGTGTAAACAGGGATAGGAATTATATCACCTTTAGTTACCGGTTTGTCTGTTAATTGATCCTTAACATACTCTACAAAACTATAGTCGAAACGTATGGGTTGGGTTGGTGCTAAAACTACTTTATTTGCAGGTGTTACATTAGCCTTTCTTACTATAACTTCATCCCCAATCCCCACACCAATATTCTTTCTGACATATCCGTCGATCCTGATTTCGTCATCGTCAATATCATCAGATGCTGGAAAAGCTTGCATTACGGTAGTAGCGTTAGGGCCTGACACTTCAATGTAATCACCGAACTGGACTCCTAACTTTGCCATAGCCCTTTCTGATAACCTAGCGATCTTCTTTCCTACGTCTCTCTGTCTCGCTTCGCTTACTTTAAACTTCAAACTTTGGCTCATATTGTGATGTGATCATATTTTCGTTATTAAATAAGCTATCTGTGCCTTTAAGGCACTAAGTAGTAGATATTTAAATATCTAACTAATTTAGTGAATAATGAGTATAAACTTGAGGGAGATTCCCCCATCTATATATAAGTCGAGTTGCCCGAATTGTGGAGGAGCTATTTCATCTTCCAGACTGAGTAAAGGTTCAGTATGTACTAGGTGTTTTTCTGATGATGAGGCTGAATTTCACAGCCTAAACGACTTGATAAAAGCTCTGAAAAGTGCTGGTACTTTGAGCAAGCTTTCAAAGGAAAGTGAGATTCTGTCCGAATTTAATGTGTTTAGTGAAATATTCAGAACGGCCATAGGTTATCCCCCTTATGGTCCCCAGAAGAGTTGGATCATAAGGCTCTTACGAAATGACAGTTTCGCAATTATAGCTCCACCAGGTTTAGGAAAGACTACCTTCGGTCTAGTCGCTTCATTATATTATGCAAATAAAAAGAAGAAATCCATAATAATATTTCCAACCAAGAGTCTAGTTAAACAAGCACTTGATAAACTGTCGACTTTTTCCTCTAATTCTGGTATAGAAGCAAAAATAATATATTATCACTCAGGTCTTACAGAGTCACAAAGGCAAGAGCTTAATAAGAGTTTGTATTCGAATGAGTTCGACATTTTCATCTCAACTAATCGTTTTGTGATAGATCATATAGATAGTTTATCTAATCTAAAATACGACTTTCTATTTGTAGATGACGTTGATACTGCACTGAAATCTAGTAAAAGTGCACAAGCGGTTTTACGTCTTGTGGGATTTTCGCAAGATGCAATGGACAAAGTCAGGGAACTGATGAAAGTTAAGGATACAGACATTCTGTTCTCTGAGGTAGAAAAAATCAGGAAAGGAATTGTAGGAAACAAAACTGTGGTTTTCTCTTCAGCAACACTAACTAAGGGTAACCCCGTTTTCTCCCTACTTATGGGTTTTAAGCCTGGAAGCTCAGTAATATATTTGCGAAAAATAATCGATGCTTATACTGAATTACCCACTAACGATAATGAAGTTATAAGATTGTTAAAAGAGTTATTATCGAGGCTCGGCAGTGGTGGTCTTATATTCGTCCCAGTTGATAAGGGTCAAGAATATGCTAAGTTTTTAGAGGAAAGTCTTTCAAAAGATTTTAGCATAGCAGCGGTTGCTTCATCCAGCACTTCTAAAATAGAGGAATTTGCTGAAGGTAAGATTGATATCCTTATAGGCTCAGCAACTCATTATGGTATCCTAGTAAGGGGAATTGATTTACCGTGGAGAATTAAATATGCAATATTCGTAGGAATTCCGAAATTTAAGTTCAGAATAGGAGAGACTGTAAATCTAGTTACTTTAAGTAGAATTCTAAGTATAATTGCTCTCATTACTAAGGATCAGGAGATCATTAGACTAGCTGGTCGCGTTAGAGGAAAGATCAGGAGATTATCTCCAGCAGCTCTCGCATTGTTAAGTCAACAAGCCAGAGAGGGAAAACTAGAGGATGACACACTAATAAAGGCTTATGGGATTGTTAACTCTTATCTCCAGAACGAGGATATTCTTAAGAAAATAAGTGAAACGGGAGATTTTGTAATCTCGAACGGAAATATATTAATTCCAGATTACTTGACTTATATACAAGCTAGCGGGAGAACATCTAGAATTTACGGTGGAGATCTGACAACTGGCCTTTCAATACTACTAGTAGACGATAGAAACTTATTTGAAATATTTAATAGAAAGATTTCCTTAATACTAGATGAAATAAACTGGAAGGAACTTGACTTAAATTCATGGAAGATAGGAAATGTAGAACTGTCTGAGATCATTAATGGTATTAATGAAGAAAGAGAGAAGATACTCAAGATCAAGAAAGAAGGAGGTATTACTCCCTTACTCGGTAAGGTTAAAACAGTACTATTAATTGTGGAATCGCCGAATAAGGCTAAAACCATATCTAATTTCTTTTCAAGACCCAGTACTAGGCAAGTAGGAAATCTTAGGGTTTACGAAACAGTTCTAGAGGATAAGGTTCTAATGGTAACCGCGTCCGGCGGACATGTTTACGATCTCACAACTGACGACATAGGAATTTATGGAGTAGATGTCAAAATAAGTGAAGATGGTTCAGCGCTATTTCTACCTTACTATAACACAATTAAAAGGTGTAAAAACGGTCATCAATTCACTGATTATGATAAAGGTGGTAAGTGTCCTAAATGCGGGACTACTGATATCATTACGGATAAGACATATACAGTAGAAAATCTAAGAAAACTATCTTTAGAAGTTGACGAAATATTAATAGGAACTGATCCTGACACAGAGGGAGAGAAAATAGCTTGGGATTTGTACTTAGCGTTGAGACCTTATAACAATAATATTAGGAGAGCTGAATTCCATGAAGTTACAAGAAGGGCTATTATTCAAGCTATATCTAGCCCTAGAGAATTTAACGTGAACCTCGTGGAGTCTCAAATAGTAAGGAGAATAGAAGACAGATGGATAGGATTTAAACTTTCTCAAAAGGTTCAAACTGAGTTCTGGCCGAAATATTGTACAGAAGAAAAAGAAAGAGCTAGAAGCAAGTACTATAATCAAAGTACAGATTGTTCAGAGAACAGAAACTTAAGTGCTGGCAGAGTTCAGACACCAGTACTTAACTGGATAGTAACTAAATACGATGAGTATAACAAGACTAAAACCAGGGTCTATTACGGAAGAATAAGAGGGCTCGAGGATATAACTTTCTATGTCCAAAGGCAAGAAGGAGTTAGAAAGAACAACGTCGTTACAGTAACATTTAAGGAAATAAGTGAGGTAATTGAGGACTTCGGACCTTTACCCCCCTATACTACTGATACTCTACTTTCAGATGCCAACAATTTCTTTGGGCTATCTGCTCCAGAAACAATGAGGATTGCACAAGACCTATTCGAACTAGGTCTGATAACATACCACAGAACCGATAGTACAAGAATCTCTAACGTAGGAATATCAATAGCTGAAAACTATCTTAAGCAAGTTCTAGGTCAGAATTATGAAAAGGTATTCAAACCGAGGACTTGGGGAGAAGGCGGCGCTCATGAAGGAATAAGGCCAACTAAGCCCTTAGATGTGGATCAGCTTAGACTCATGATTGAGGATGGAGACTTAGAGTTAGCTAAACCCCTTACGTCTAACCATTTCAAGGTTTACGATCTTGTGTTCAGGAGGTTCATATCTAGTCAAATTGTCCCCTTAAAAGTTAGAAAAGAGGTTGTAAAGTTTGAAATTAAAGATGAAGAGGGGAATCCCATACCACTAGAACAGAATTATGTGGAGTTAGTTACGAGTTACTCCCTTCCAGTACAAATAGATAATATAACGAAGTTTATCTATCAGCCTGTAAGACGCCTATCTAAGTCATTGGTTTCAAGGTTGAAAGATCTTGGCTGTGAATCATTACCTTGTGATTTCGGTTTGTCTTTAGAAGGTTCGTTCTTGAGGAGCAAGGTAAATTTATATACTCAAGCTGATTTGGTCATAGAAATGAAAAATAAAGAGATCGGAAGGCCTAGCACTTATGCAACGATTATTAATACGATTCTTAAGAGGCGTTATGCGATAGAAAGTAAAAAAACTAAGAAAATGATTCCTACATCTTTAGGTAAGGCCGTAAATAAATATTTAAATGAAAAGTACGGTAAGTTTGTATCAGAAGAGAGAACAAGAAAGTTACTTCAGCTGATGGATATGATTGAAGCTGGTAAAGAGAGATATGACTATGTACTAAAACAAATATATGGAGAGATAAATGAAATTAGGTGAGAATAAATGCTTATAGGGTTATTACACCTTAAGCTTAAAGAGGCTAGCAAAAAAGCGAACGTCGAAAAGGCAAAGAAACTGATAAAGGAGGCGAAGGAAAGGGGTGCTAAATTAGTTATCTTACCCTCTTTATTTCCAGTAGGAAACATTTTTGAAATTTATGAAAATGATAAGAAGTCTAAGAGTATTATAAGGAATCTCTCGGAAAAAATTCCGGGTACTATTACGGATACGTTGATAAATTTAGCCACCGAAGGCGAAATCCATCTAGTTGCAGGTCCAATTTTAGAACAGGCAGGTCCAAAGGTATTTCTTACCACCCTTATCATCTCACCCCAAGGTGAGATAATTGGCAAGTATAGGAAGGTAATTATTTCCGAAAAAGACGTGAGACTCGGGATATCCTCTGGAAAAGAGCCTGTATTCATGTCTTTAGACAAAAGATACGGGATTTTAGCTGAAGACGATATTTTCTCTCCTGAAATTAACAGAGTTTTAGCTCTTGGTAATGCGTCTGCTATTATCGGGTCGATAAAGGCGTATGCTAGGAGTCCAGATATAGTTAAGTACGTTGCCATAGCTAGAACCTTAGAGAATGGCATGCCGTATATACTGGTTGGTGAGGTAATAGAGGACGAAAACGGTGAAATAATAGGCTCGTCACCTACTTTTGTAACTAGTACTAACTCTCTAATCTATAAACAAGCTGAGGATGAAGACACCGTACTATATGTAGAGACTACTGTGCTAATGCAAGAGAGTTCTAAGGAACGTATAGGCAAGATAAATAACATTGAGACGATATTACAAGGACTGTGTAAGAACATAAAGAAAATGAAAGCTATGGAAAGGAAAAAGATAAACCAAGAAGACAGACACGAAAAAGAAGAAGAGTAACTTTTATGCTCTTTAGTAAAAACATGTGGTTTTAAGAGCTAGTTATGTAAACTACTGTCCTCCTATTTTTCACTACTTGTGATATCATTCCTTGTCTCTCGAGTTCCTCTAATATCTTCTTAGCAACGCTTATGTTGACATTAATCTTATTTGCAAGAACATAAGGTGTGATTATTTTTTCCTTCTTTAATTCCTCTTGAACTTTATTTATAGTATCCTTATCAACTGTGGTAGCCTTAGAGGTAACTTCCTTACCGGTCTTGCTTGTTTTCTTCTGAGCTTTCTTCTGGGTTTCCTCTTGTTGCTTCTTTAATCTCTTCTCTATATTGCTAATTGGTTTCTTGCTCGCACCACCCATTGGATTCCCACTAAATTTAAGTTAGTAATTTGAGAGTATTAAACGTTACTTTATGGGACAAGACTTACCTATTGATGATATAATAGGCCGTATTAGTAAGTTGGCTTCTGGGCTAGGGATAAGTAGAAATGAGCTGAAGGTTTACTTCCTACTCCTTATTAACGGTAAGATGACAGCTAGAGAGATCTCTGATAGGATCGGGATTTCGTATACGAAAATTTACCCAGTATTGTCTAGACTAGAGGGGAGAGGATGGATTAAGAGAGTAGGTAAAAAGCCAGCTATGTTTGCGGCTAATTCTTTGGTTGACGTATGGTCTACTGTAAAGAAGAACATTCTTGAATCAGTAGAGAAAATAGAGAAAGAAGTTATAACCCCGCTTTCATTACTGCTATCTACTCAACCGTCGTTGTACAACATAATGTTAATACCTCCTGATAGCGTGCAGATGAGTTTTCAGCAAACTCTCAAAGAACAATCGTCAATATATTATCTAGCAATATCTTTCGACGAACTTTTAACAGAAGAGGTAATAAAGCTTCTAGAGGCTAACGCTTATAAGAGTGACGTCAAGCTAATACTCATAAAACCCAGAGAAATCCCTCCGATAATTAACTTCAAAATCGCTGAATCAATGTTCGGTAGCGGCATTATAACAAATAGATCCATAATGTTAATAGTAAAATCCTCTGAAAATATCCTTTATGGCTTGTACTCAACTCATGTGTACTTCATAGAGATCGGTAAGGTGTACTTTAATTATTTGTGGGAAAGGTCAGGTAAACAAGGGAATAATGCTTAAAAATTATCTCACAAAAACCATACTAATTGACCGTTATGAGAATAATAACTGTAAAACTACCCGAACAATTCTTAGAAGCAATAGATGAATTAGTCAATACCGGAAGATATACTTCTAGAAGTGAAGTAATAAGAGCAGCTTTAAATGACTTTATAAGAAAAGAATTGTGGATAGAAAACGGATGAACATATGATGAAAGCTGGTATTTTTGAAAAGATGAAATGCGACATCAGAGCTGATTTTTAAAACCTTACATTCTTTTCTTACTTTAACATGCCAATAAAAGAAGGTGATTCAGTAGTCATATGGGTTGACCCAAAAAGAGTGTTTCTAGTAAAGGTAGAGAAAGGAAAAAAATTCGGCTCAGATAAAGGTACCCTAGACTTGTCTACATTAATAGGAAAGGAATATGGTTCGACCGTTTCTCTCTCGACTGGTGTGCAAGCTTATTTGCTTAGGCCTACACCTTTAGACGCTTATAATGGGTTGAGAAGACCTTCACAAGTACTATACCCTAAGGATATATCTTACATGATTTATGTGTCTGGGATTAAAGAAGGGGATACTGTTATTGAAGCTGGCACTGGATCCGGTTTCCTGACGATTTCCTTAGCATATACGGTAGGAGAGAAAGGTAGAGTTATTACTTATGACATAAGAGAAGATATGCAGGAAACAGCTAGAAGGAACTTATCGTTTATGGGACTATTAGATAGAGTAACTTTCAAGCTCAAGGACATAAGGCAAGGAATAGATGAAAGAGATGTAGACGCTGTATTCCTCGATATGCCAGACCCTTGGAATACGATAGAATATGTCCACGAGATCCTTAAACCTTCCGGTTCAGTAGTAATCTTTGTCCCTACAGTTAATCAAATAGAGAAAACTGTGCTTAAAATCAGAGAATTTGACTTTGTAGATGTGCATGCTGAGGAATTAATCGTTAGAGAATATCAAGTGAAGGAGAACGCGACAAGACCCAAAAATATAGGTGTAGTTCACACTGGTTTCATTATAAGGGCAAGGAAATCAATAAAAGGGGGCTAATAAAATATTAAACGAAATGTCCTCAAAACTAGCCACTTACGCGAACCTCATAATAAAGTATGAAAACCAATTGAAAGACGTGGAGAAGAAGACTGTAGAGGACGGTAAGAAAATTGTTTTAATGGCGGACTCTCTCTCCTCACAGTTTAGAGATGTTGCGGAACAAGTTATATCACAGATTTTTAAAGAAATTGATCAAACTTATTCATCCCAAATTCAACAACTATCCAAGAAGTATACTGAAGAAAGGGAGAAAGAGATCGAAAAGATTAGAAAGCAAGCTGAGAAAAACGTTGATAAAGCAGTGGAATTAGTAGTATCCAAATTATTGGAGGTATATAAGTAAATGAGCTTCGCGTACGCTACCGCATTAGCAAGAGTATATAAGAGCCAGATACTAAGTACAGGTACCGTAAATGAGTTATTAGAGTCAAGTAGCTGGAAGGAAGTTGCCAACATATTGAGAGAAAAGGGTATAATATCTGAAGTCCCGCAAACTATCACGGATTTCCAGACATATATGAAAAATAGAGCGCTACAGATTTTATCTACTGTAAGGAATTATACTTTATCCTCTAAAATCGCTTCGTCTATCGTAGATTTGTATAAATACGTCGTAGAGTTAGATGACATAGAAGCTATAGTATCTGCTGCGTTGTCTAAGACTCCTTCCTTTCGTGTCTATCTTTTGAAAGTCCTGGCTGATATAAAGCCTCAATCCCTTGAAGACGTGTTATCTTCTCTAAACGGAATTGAGAGGGAAGCTTTGGAATTCGCCTTAGAAAAAGCCAGTAATAAGTCAGCTGCCGTAATTAACACTTATTTAGAGTATTTCTTTATCAGTAGATTATCGGCGATTGTAGATACGTTTAAAGGAGACTGGATCTCAAAAGCCAGAGAGATAATATGTGGTTACAAGGATTACTATTCATCTCTTATCGCGTATAAAATGCATGAGCAAGTTCCAGATACATGTAAGATGAGCAAGGAAACTGTGAGGGACATAGCTAACTCCTCTTCTAAGGAAGAAGTTCTAGACATATTATCGAGGTCACCGTATGGTAAGGATATAACTGCAAATGATGTTTATTACTCGTTCGCTAAGTTTAAAAAGATAACTAGGGCTCAAGCTAGAAAAGCTTCTCTAAATGCCTTTATGGGTTCACCTTTCACACCTGTTACCGTTATGGGTTTAGCAGAACTGATTAGGTTGGATACGGAAGATATTATCACGATCGTTAACGGTTTAGCTTTAATTAGAAACGAAGAGAATAAGCAAAAGGTTGTTGAAGACATAAAGTCGCTACTTTCCTTTGAGCTCATCTAAGATTTTTTTGTCTATTATATATCCTCCGTCAGCATCTCTAATAATTGTATAATCAGGAATTTCTGGAGGGTCTGGCATACCTATAAACGGCTTCTCTTTACCCAGATATATCCATTTGAGCCTACCACCGAACTTTTCTAGTTTATACCAATACTTCCCTATGTAAACGTATTTTTTACCGTTTTTGTAGACTAAGTGATAAGGCTTTAAATACACTCCGTACTCCTTTATTTTACTGTTGTACTCATAAACTCGCAATTTTAATTTAGAAAGAACCTCATCAAACACTTTTTCTGGTACCTTTACTAACATTAGTAGTCTATTCTTTTTTACTCTCAAAAATCATATCTACTTTTAGACGGGTATTAGTATGAAGCTAAGACGCGTTAATAATACGTTAGAAGTGTCTGAAATAGGATTAGGCTTATGGAGTATCGTTACGGACGAGTGGGGAAGTGATATAAACAAAGCGGAAGAACTTTTACGAAAGGCATATGATGTCGGCATAAATTTCTATGACACTGCTGACGTTTACGGAAAAGGGCTAGGTGAGAAAATAATAAGTAAAGTTTTAGGAACTAAGAGAGATAGAATAGTCATTTTAACAAAAATAGGACTTGATTTTTACCATAACACGAGACCCGTAGGGAATTACGACATTGAGTACTTGAAATTTGCGTTTGAACAGAGTTTAAAGAGGTTGAACACCGACTACGTGGATATACTCATGCTGCATAATCCCAAGGCTAATGTGATCAGGGATAAGAAGGTACTTAATTTCTTTCAGAGCTTAAAGAAAGAAAGAAAAGTAAGAGTTATAGGCGTTGCTCTGGGACCTACACTGGGATGGGGAGAGGAAGGAATAGATGCGATCAAAATGGGATATGAGTCTTTAGAGTACATATTTAATCTCATAGAGGTGATGCCAGGTATAGATTTCTTAAAATATAACATAGGTCATTTTGTAAGAGTCCCTCACGCCTCAGACGCGCTTAACGAGAATAAATGGCCGATAGAATACGATCATAAACTTCACAGACATTTTAAAGATATCAACTGGATTAATAGGGCGATAGAGAGATCTAAAGAATTAATACCTTTTGCAAACAAGAAGGGTATAAAGCTCTCTCAATTAGCTTTGAAGTTCATACTGTATAACAAGAGGGTATCGTCTGTAATCCCCAATATTACTAATGAAAGAGAGTTACTTGAGTTTGTTAAGGTCGAGGACTTACCAGATTTGACCGAAGAAGACTACAATTATTTAATCTCGTTCTACGAGAGGAACTTCAAAGAACTTAACAAGGAAAGTATTGAAGAGACTAAAAGGTACAAGTAATCCTTTGTTCAAGTTTTTCTTTCACTCAGGTAGTAATTTAGAAAGGACATGAAGGCTTTAGCCCTATGGGAGTATTTGTTCTTCTCCTCCGTACTCATTTCGGCAAAAGTTCTTTCCTCGTTTTCCGGAATGAATATAGGATCGAAGCCGAAACCCTTTTCACCTTTAATCCTCTCACTTATCCTTCCGGTAACCACACCCGTGAACAGATTTATCTCTTTATCGCTAACGTAACACATGACAGTCTTAAAGTAAGCAGAACGATCCTCTACGCCGTTTAAAAGTTTCAATATACCCTCTAACCCTAATTTCCTCCTCACGTAATTCGTATAAGGTCCAGGGAAGCCGTTTAAAGCGTTTATGAACAGACCACTATCCTCTACTATCAACGGTTTTCTTACCACTTGGTATATGGTAATTGCAGAGTATCTCACTATTTCCTCAAGATTATCCGCTTGTATCTCGAATTTCGGTATGTTTAACCACTCTATTTTGATCCCATGACTTTTTGCGACCTCAAATATCTCCCTGAACTTATTTTCGTTAGAAGTAACTAAAAGTATCTTATCATTACTATTTACTCCCCCTTCTTCTCTCTTCGACATATCTTCCCCTCATTCTGATTTCCTTAACCTTCTCTAAAATTTTATTAGCATCAACGAATTTCTTGTAACCTTCCAAGAACCCTTCAAACAACACCTTTTGATATTTATTATGTGTACTTTCAAGTGACCGTAAAAATACGTGAACATCTACAGCAAGGTCTTCTTCCCCCTCTGTCTTTTTGGCAAGTCCGAAATCTATAATGAACATCTCGTTCTCCTTAGTTAGGATCATGTTATTAGTAGTGGGATCACCATGAGCAATACCTAATTTATGGAGCCTTCCTAATATTTCTCCCATTTGTTTACCCACAAGTTTAAGGTTTTCCTCACTACCACTATAAGACAGTAGATAGTCCTTTACAGTAACACCCTCAATATACTCCATAACAATTAAAAACTCGATAGGGTCTACTAGAAGGAGTGCAGGAACGTTCACACCATTTATAAGTGAGGTATAAATTAGCCTTGCTTCTAACTTAGTCCTATTACTGTTTATCTCATAGTCCAACTTGGGATGCCTATAACTCTTTCTAATTCTCTTTTTAAAAATAGAATGTATCCCGGCAAAATATCCCTCGTAAATAACAGCTTCTGCCCCTCTTTTTATTTCCTTTAACCTCTCCATGGTATATCAACTTTGTCAATTCTCCACCTAGGCCTTACAATACTCTCCTCTACTGATACGGTTACATTACTCTTAGCCGCGAGTAATCCAGTATAAGCTATCATTGCTCCATTATCCCCTGAGTACTCGGGGGGTACTATTTTCACAGTAATCCCCCACTCTTCTTCAAGCCTCCTTAATTTCTCTCTTAAGCTAACGCTCGCCGCTACCCCTCCGACTATTAATACCTCTTTCTTTCCGGTTAACGCTATGGCTCTCTCCGTAGCTTCTAAGAGCATGTCAAAAGCGTTCTCTCTCAAACTGAAACAAACGTCTTCTAACTTATTCTCCTTCACAGCCTTCAGTGCTGCGGTTAACAACCCAGAATAAGACATGTCCTGCCCCTTTACAACATAAGGTAACTTAATGTACCTTTCGCTCTTCTCCGCGCAAATATCTATCTGATGAACTCCGTTAACTACGTAAGGAGGTGCCAGACCCACTTCCCTAACAAAAGCGTCCATCATATTTCCCAAGGCTATATCAAGGGTTTCCCCGAATACTCTATATCTACCGTCTACAAACACAGTGATTATAGTATTACCTCCCGAAAGGTATAATATAAGGGGGTCTTCAGCTTTTGTAGTGAACCTACCTATTTCTATGTGTGCGATCCCGTGGTTTACTGGTACTAACTTTTTACCGAAAGCTAGAGCTAGAGCTCTCGCTACTGTAGCCCCTACTCTTAGTGCTGGTCCTATACCTGGTCCTAAAGCTACAGCAATATAATCAACGTCCTTTATACTCACTCCTGCTTTATCTAATGCCAATTTAACTATTTCAGGGGCTACTTCAGAGTGATGTTTACCGAGGTCAGAGGGCTTCATTCCACCTTCTTTCGGTACAAAAGTATCCCTTACGTTAGATAAAATCCTGATTCCGGACTGGTCTTCCTGAACTATTCCAACTCCAAAAGTGTGAGCTGTACTCTCAATCCCTAAAACGATCATCTCCCTTTACCTAAAAACTCAGTGTAACCACACTTTCCACAAGCCCACCTCTCTACGGGCTTCATATGATGTGCCATAATGCTTCCGCATCTAGGACATTTTTTATTCTTTAACTTAATTTTATCTCTTTCAATCACATAATAAGTTCTTACTATCGCCTTAGTCCCTTCATTACCCTTGCTTTGCGGCATTCTTACCACCTTTCTTTACTTTTTGCCCAGTATCCCTTCCTATTAAGTGTTTTGGCTCAACTTTCTCCAAATCTTCCTTGTTTTTGTATATGTTAACTCTGACTAAACTGATACCTCCCCCGTAAATTGTCTCCACGCTCTTCACCACTATTAGGTCTTCTTTTGCACCATAGACAGCAGAGAGTGCTGATATTATTTCTTTTCTGGAAGGAGTTCCAGTACCTATGTGGAATATTTTTAAGGTCAACTCCCTTCTGTTAAAAACGTTATTTTGAACGTCTTTTTCCACTACCCCTTCAGCCTTCTCCGATACCTTAATCTTTAACTGCTGTGCCATTGGAGTAAAAATATAACAACAAGGCTTTAAGAGTTACGCAAGTCTCTTATTATATCTTCAGCGACCTTCTTTCCAGAGAGAACCATTACCCCGAATATCGGACCCATTCTGGGTAGACCTTTAACTTCAGTCACTGCCATTCCGGTAGCATATAGTCCAGGGGCTACCATACCCGTGTTTTCTACAGTTAGCTTTTCAGCTACCTCACTGTAGGCTGACTTCTCACCAGGTATAGTAATCCCTAACTCAGGAATCTTTCGTGAGGCCACAGAGATCACCTCTGCATCGTGTCCAGTCGCATCAACTACAGCTTTTGCTGATATGAAAATCGGGTCTACGTGAAGACCCGCCATTTGCGTGGCGGTCCATTCTACTGCAACTCCTGCAACCCTCAGTGGGTTCTCCCTGAATATCACGTCATCTACGGTAATCCCATGAATTATCTTTGCCCCGGCTGAAATTGTCGATGCTGCTAATTTAGCCATAAACTCAGCAGTGTCTACTATGTATACCCCCTCTTCCACCTTGATCAGCTTGATACCCATTTCTCTTAGTATCTCATCTGCAGGACTCTCTATGACTATTTTATGGAATAACATCGCTCCTCCGCCTATACCCCCACCAAAACTCAGTTTTCTCTCGAATACTACCGTCTTAAGACCAGCCTTAGCCAAATAATAAGCTGCAGCCATTCCGGACGGTCCGGCTCCAACTATTACCACATCATTTTGTATAAGGTCTAACCAATCTTTCATAGTGTACTCGATTATGTATCTGCTTATCTTACTTTCCTCGACCGATTTGATCTGGATTGAATCAGATTGCACTGTTTCCCACTCTCACTTAATCTACTTATTAATTTACTTAAATACTATTATTATAACAAACTTATTTAATATAGTCTTTCAGGAGATAAAATTATGCCAATGCAATTAGACGTTCATACTAACGCATTAAGGTGCAGTTGGTGCGGTAAGTTCATTCACGGAGAACCAATAACCGTAAAGACTTGTTGTAATAATAAACCTTGGGTGTTTTGTAGCAAACAATGTTATAACATGTGGGTGAGGGAATGGCTAAAGAGGCAAGAACAGAGGACTGGAGAAAGAAGAAAAATCTTATTATAACAGGTATTTCAGGAGCTAGCGGTACAATATACGCTATCCGCTTTCTGAAAGCCATTAAAGAGATGGGGTTTGACTCAGAGGTAATCGTCACGAAAGGTGCCGTAAAGGTCGCTGAGAAGGAGTGCGGTATTGATCTTATATCAGAGATCGAGAAATTTTCATTCTCAGTTTATTCAGAAGAGCAGATTGAGGCTCCGCCATCCAGTTCAAGTCATACGGTAAAGGCTATTGGGATGGCAATAATCCCGTGCAGTATAAGGACTTTAGCCGAGATCGCTTCCGGTATTGCCTCAAACCTTTTAGTTAGGACTGCCTTAAACTTCCTCAGAACCAGAGGTAGGTTAGTTCTATTGGTGAGGGAAACACCACTAGGGGTAATTGAGCTTGAAAATGCTCTCAAAGTAGCTCAAGCCGGTGGTATTATTTTACCGGCTTCACCGGGTTTTTACCACCATCCTAAAAATATTCAAGATATAATTGACTTTGTAGTAGGGAAAGTCCTCGATATGTTAGGGATAGAGAACGAGTTATATACTCATTGGGATGAAAAGTCTACAACAAGTCAAGGTCTTTGCGACCATACTTCTTAGATAGAAGCTCTTTCACTTTATTGTCGTACTCATCCCTTTTCAACTCTTTCTCCATATCCTCAGTATCCCCGTTCTTCTTGTTAACCGCAAACGCGCACTTGTTCCCAGGTAGTAAAGCCCTCTTCTCACAATACGCATACTGACATTCTCCAGTGATACATACATCCCCTACCCACATACAGTAGCCGATTTTTTGAGGTGTTCCTTTTATGTACTTCTTCTGTATGCTCAGAGCCTTTTTATTACACCTGAAGAAGGGGCATAAGTAATTACATTTATCGCCTAGTGGCATCGGTTTAGGTTCGTCGAGACTAAAGTCTTGTTTGCCACGTCTTAGTTCCCTTCCGCTCAAACCGTGAATCACCCAATTTTTTAACGGTAGGTATTTAAATTAGAATTAGATTTTCAGCCATTTAAATATTATGTACCTAATATTCCTCGTGACGGGATTTACAATACCCAGTATAAGTTCTTTCCTAGTGCTGTGAGATACCCTACCGAAGCCTAAAATCTCGTTCGGTGAGATCTCCTCGTCTTCTCTGAGAGTGATGATCAAGTAAGGAGCATGTTCGATTCCCGGTCCTATATTATAAACTGCGAAGTCCGCCCCATACTTTATACCTGATCTAACCACGTAATTTTTGTCCCTCAGATCCTCATAAACGGTGTAAAGAATATTAAACCGAGGTAGTAAAGTAGTTCCCAAATTGTATAATTCGTCGTAAGTAAAGTTCTTTTCAGCACCATCAACGTTTGTGTAAACGCTTATTAAACCTTTCTTTAAAAGATAGGTAGCTTCTATTATCGACAGAATCAAGGGGCTTTTTATATCTTCAGGACTTTTAGGCTTAGATATATCTAACGGTTTGCCGTAATAACCCATCCTATAAACTTCTCTAGCTTCTTCCACATTCTCGATAACGACTTTATCCTTCACCAATCTTCCTTTGGGCGACATATTTTTACTCCCTTAAAAAGCTCAAGTACATTATATCATTAGCTGCGTCCCTGAGCAAATCCGCGCAATCCTCGAGTCTGTCTGCTACGTCCTTACTTAACATTAAAAACGCCATATCTCCGTTTTGTTTTTCAAATAGTTTCAGCTCAAAATTCCTATAAAGGTCATCGATCTCTTCCTCTATTTTTATTACATTCCTAGCCTTTTCCGAGGACTTCTTAGCATTAACAGATAGTAATCTAACGGACTCTATAAGGTTCGTAGTAGCTGCAATTAGTTTTTCAACCATCGATATTGATAAGTTCAATAAGATATGGTCTTGGCTCTTTACTCTGCTAATTAGCACACCGAATCTGTATGATGCTGCACCTATATTTTGTGAGACTTTCTCGAGTTGCATTATAATATCTAAATACAAATTACTGTAAAGCAAACCCTCGCTTACTTTGAGCACATACTCTCCTATTTTATATCTTAAATCCTCTACTGAAGACTTTATACCGTCTATCTTAGAATAGGCTTGCATGTGGTTCACATTACTTTCTGTAAATTGCTGGTATAGTATCCTAAGTTGGTCTAATATCGAGTTAGTCATGCTTTGTATCTGTTCTTCAATGTTAAGTTCAGGAACACCCATTGCTATGATAGAGGTGTTGTCATGGTTAATAAACGAATTTCAAAATTAATGAACGTATTTTAGATATAATTTCTAGGTCTCTATTTATTTCTTCAGCTAGATTCGTTTCTTTTTCTTTAGCTTTTATCAAAGCTTTTTCATCGTCATTAAGCCCGACTATGTAGAAATAGTTTAAGAGCCCTAATGCTTCCTCCTTCATTTTGTTATTCGTCACGTTATTGACGTGGTTAACTATAACCTGAATTCCGTTAAGCAATTGCCTCCTATTCCTCCTCAGCCTCCTTAATAATTTCTCCAACTTCTCTTGTTCGATTTCTGGGAACGTTAAGTAATTCTCAAGCTCCTCTAAGGTGAGATGGTACTCCTCTACTACTTGCTCGAAATGAAGTAAAACCCTTCCTATTTCGATTTCGCTCTCATTCATTGAACCGCCCTAACGCTCACTGTACTATTATCTTCTAAGCCCAGCTTCAGCATATCCTCTGCGTTACCCCAGATCTCGTTGTCAGGTAACCCGTCCTGAATAATAACCTTAAATTTGCTTCTCCTACCTTTTACCGAAACTTCAGCCTCATCCTTAATGTTCAGCTCTTTAGCCAGTTTAGCAGACATCAGTATTAATCCTTGGTCTATATCAGCCCTCTTCTTCATTTTAACTCTCTTTTCCTTAATTTGTTTAGTATTTTTCTTTAGGGCTGACGCAGGAGGTATAATACTAACTAATGACTTTACGTCTACCTTTTTCTCTTCCTCCTGCTCAGCCTCATCTGGTTGCTCCTTACTCATTATTATCAACTACTCTTCCTAACTTATTAAACTCTTCACCTTTGAACAGTTTTTCTATTACCTCATCAAGCCTTTCAATCTCAACCCTTATTTGATTCCACGTGTCTCTATCCCTTATAGTTACCGTATTATCAAGTAGTGTAGTAGGGTCTACAGTAATAGAGTAAGGTACTCCGATCTCATCCACTCTAGCATACCTTTTCCCTATACTCCCTACATCGTCGTAGATAACATCATACTTTTCTTGTAAATGATTATAGATCTCTTTAGCCTTCTTAATTAACTCGTCCCTTTCAAGTAATGGGAACACAGCGAGGTCGTATGGGGCGAGCTGCTTTGGTAATGACAAGACAATCCTACCCTCTTTTTCCTTATATGCGTTAAGTACTGTTAAGTATAAACACCTCTCGACTCCGAAAGACGGTTCCACTACGTGCGGAATGAAGTGGGCTCCACTAACCTTTTCTTCTCTCTCAAGAACCTTAACGTATTTCGATATCTCTCTGTCATTAACTTTCACCCCTTTATTAATCATTTCCTCGATTTCCTCCGGCGACTTACCGTTTATGAACTGCATAAAAGTCTTTACGAACTCCTTCCCTTCCTTGTTAAGTTCGTCCCTATTAATTATTACGGTCTTCTTCTTTACTATTTTGGGCGTATCATATTTTTTGAACACCGTCAAGTCCTGCCCGCTAAACTTCATATGCCTCGATAAGTCGTAATCAGATCTATAAGCATGCCCCGAAATCTCTACCTTTTCTTCCCCTATCAGAACCATTTGATCGAAGGTCTGCTTCGAATAGTGAGCCCTCTCATGAGGCAGTTTCTCTTCAAAATACGTAGAAGATTGGGGTATACCGAGGGCGGAGACGAACTTAGTAGCAACTCCCATCCAATACGCCATCCACGGGTTTAGTATTACCTTCTCTTCCACAGCCTCACGGAGTTTAAATTGCACGGGCTTCTCTCCTTTAACCTTTTCCTCTCCCCTGAGGATGTTGACACTAAGCTCTCCTACCTTATCTAGGGGAACTTCACCAGGTGACTCAGGGTCGAAGAAGAACTCCACTTCCATTATGGTGAACTCCCTCATCCTTATCAGACCTTGTCTCGGCGAGATTTCATTCCTCCCTACTCTACCCACTTGTGCGATCCCCAAGGGAAGCCTCTGCCTAAAGGACTCATAAACCCTCTTAAAGGAGGTGAACATGCCTTGTGCCGTCTCAGGTCTTATAAACCCCTTATTTCCGGTGTAAGGTCCTATGTTAGTTTCGAATAAGAGGTTAAACAGCCTAACCTCACCTAACTCTCCACCACACTTAGGGCACTTTATCCCTTTCTCCCTGATTATCTTGTCCAGTTCCGACGGCTTTAACCCCTCTACATTCACCTTAGCCATCTCCTCTATTAAGTGGTCGGCTCTGTAAACGTTATGGCATTTGGTACACTCAACGATAGGGTCGGTAAAGTTTTCCACATGACCGCTTGCCTCTAACACTTTATAAGGAGTCACTAAGGGAGTCTCTATCTCGACCACGAATTCGTCATTATCTTTTATGAAATACTTTCTCCACAACTCGACTATTCTGTTTTTAATCCTAGTACCTATAGGACCAATGTCATAAAGACCGGCTACTCCTCCATAGATCTCGTAAGAAGACCAAAATATCCCCCTTCTCCTAGCCAGTTCCATTACCTTAGTTTGTAGATCACTCATACGAGATAAGCATATAAACGGGATAAAAAACTTCTACTCATGGCTGACAGTAGACTATTATTTCTCAACGAGAACAGCAGAACCTTTGCGGGGTTTAACAGACCCGCATCCCCCTTTGTGATCGTAGGGCTTCCCATGGACACCACCAGTAGCTTCCGACCCGGCTCTAGGTTTGCACCATCAGTGATAAGAGACACAGCACAGTACATAGAGTTCTACTCCATAAGGAGCGGAGTCGACATGGGGGAGATAGGATTTAACGACGTAGGGGACGTAATACTCCACCCCTCAAATAATGAAGAGAACGTGAGGAGAATAAGTGAAGTAGTCTCCTACTTTACCGAAAAAGGGAAAGTAGTCGTAGGTATAGGAGGAGAGCACACCGTAACAATAGGTACTACTAGGGGGATAAGACCCGATTGCTTGGTAAGTGTTGACGCTCACTTAGACTTAAGGGACGACTACATGGGGTATAAGTATGACCACGCGTGCGTGATGAGGAGGATCTCCGAGGACGGGGTAAAAATAATAGAGATAGGGACTAGGGCTGTGTCAAGGGAAGAGATCGAATACGCTAACGAAAGGGGAATAAGTTACTTCACACCTAAGCAAGTAAAGCTGTTAGGAGTTAGAGAAGTTGCACAAAAAATAGTAATGACTCTCAAGGAGTGTAATAAAGTGTATATTACGTATGACATGGACGGGATCGATCCCTCCTACGCCCCGGGAGTCGCCACACCGGAGCCGGAAGGATTAGACCCTACCACAGTGTTAGACATAATGTCCTTAGTAATCGATAAGAGGGTCGTAGGCTTTGACGTTGTAGAAGTATCGCCTCCTTTTGACCCCTCCGGGATTACCTCAGTATTAGCAGCGAAGTTGATTTTGGAAACGGCAGCGATGGTGTGGAAAGCCAGACAGCAATCTTAATTTCAAGAAACTTTTTACGTAAACATTGTTTATGATCAGCTGAACTGGTATATTCATGCCTAGAATGTTGAGTAAGAGTCTTTCCGAGATATTACTTCGCGTTCATTCTCTAGTTATTACGCTAGCTTGTCACAATAACGTCGTTACGAAATCTTAGACTTATGCGAAATTCTAGGTTAGTACCACCATGAGTACATATTTTCCGTCTTTTGACACGACTTCACTTCATTGAGCAATCGTCGATACTTAATTATTATTACATCCACACGATACAAGCCACGAGCTTCAAATCTCTACGACTATATGTTTTGTCTCCTAATTCTCCTTATTTCTTCCACTAAACGCCTTGTCAACAGTTTCAGATAAACCGTGAATTTTATGTCATTTGATATCATTCAATATTCCTAATCCCTTTAATGCTATTAAGTAAGCTGAGGCTGTATGCCTATCGAAACCCTTCTCCCTCATCATCCTATCATGACCCTCAGAATTTGTAGTACCCTTTGGATTAACTAGATATCAATTGCTTCCTTAGAGCCAATTAATTTACTAATCATCTGGTAGGATAACAATTACAATAACCTCCTTTTCCATCAAGCCCTTAATCTTCTCATGAACGTTCTTAGGAACGTATATTGCGTATTTCGGGTCACCGTACTTATCATGACCCATTGAGGAGATCTTTGAGTGAAATGTAACTTGAACCATATGTTATTAGTTACGGAAATATTTATAAATGTTTCCGTTAACATTAAATTGGAGGGTGCCACTGTGAAATCTATGAGCAATGTGAGGGGGAGGAAGGTGCCCAATGAAACTCCCCATGTCCTTGAAGGGAGTGGTTTAACTACCGCTCCCGTAGACGGCATGGGGAGGGAAATAAGGGGAATGAGGACGAGAGGTTGAATACAAATTCATGAAACCTCAATGAAAGTCCGACCCCTAGCTCAACCTCTGGAAAGCATTAGCAAATAACTGAATTGCTCCTCCTTACGTAAATCTTTTAAGGTCGTTAATATAAGATATTAATGCCGCGGTAGTATAGCCCGGTCAAGCTCTACGCGCCGACAGTATGCAGGCCTCTCAAGCCTGTGGCCCGGGTTCAAATCCCGGCCGCGGCACTTCATATCGTAATATTCCTTTACGATTTGTTCTAAAGAACCTATGTAATGGTCTCTTCTCTGACCGCCATCACCGTTCTCTATTAAGTAAACATAATACTTCCCCTTAACCTCACGAATCCTAATATCACCAAATGTGAAAACTTTATTACCCGTACCTTCAGCCTATTTATATTTATCACGTAGGGCTATTTAAGGAATGATAATTATCATATCATGCGTGAGATTGAAAGAATCACGATAACAATCCCTTAGTTATGCAAAAAACTGAATTTTGTGAAAATACAACAGTTAGAAAATTCAATGAGTCTCATCTAAGGTTTTCTTACTAGCTCAAAGTCTCAGGAAGTATAGGTAAAAATCGTTATTTGTAATATGCTGAACCATAACTAGGAATATTAACAGTACTTAATATAAGATGTGTAGAGTTCATTGGAGTTTTAAAATAATTCCTTAAATTTGCTTAGCATACTTTAGACTTATCTTATCAGCATGCTCACGTGCTAATTTCTTAATCTCACTAACTTGTTTAGTAACGCATTTTGTTGAAGCTGTTAGAGAACTAATGAAGTCATACATGGAGGATAAGGTAAGTATTTAATTTTCATAGTAGTAATAGCATCACTTCTGATAAGATTAGGATTAAAAATGGAGTGCCTAACGGAAATGCAACAGAGGGTGTTATTAGCCCTATATGGAAATGATAAAGCAACACTAAGGAAGTTGATAGAACTTACAAAAAGTTCAACAGCTCCGGTAAATAATGCTGTTAAAAGCTTAAAGGAGTGGGGAGTAGTAGAAGAGATCGAGGAAACTAGAGGCTTTCCTAAAAGGAGGTATATTAAATTAACAGAAAAGGGTAAAAGGGTAGTTGAAAAGCTTAAAGAATTATATAGTTTAATAGAAGCCAGTAGTTAAGGTCGACTTTCTATGGAAAGAAAGTTAATGCAGATCTTAACAGGACTACTGAACGAGTTCGAAGAGTGGAGAAGCAGAAAAGGTGATATAGAGCCTACTATAATAAAAATTCACTACAGTATAATCAGAAGTGATCCTAATACCGAGCAGGGAATAATTAACTTAGACGTTATAGGTATCGCGATTTATTCCGCAATAGAAGACTTAAATAATTATAACGATATTAGTAGGAGTTTAGCAGTATTAACATATCATCTAATAACTTCTCACCCTTTCGTTGACGGCAATAAGAGAACTGCTTTCGTATTGTTATTAAATATCTTATACGAATTGTTTAACAAGGAAATTCCACAAGATTTAGAAGAAGAGTTAATTAAGACCTTAGTTGAAGTTGCCGATAACCCACCAGAAGAAGATGAGTATGCGATAAATAAAATAAGGAAAATTATACGGAAAATTATTGAAGATTAAACCGTTTATCCTCATTTTCTTGATTATTATATTTTCTCACATAAAGGACTTTTCCATGAATTTTCAATACTCCAGTTCTATCAAATTCTGCTAATGCATCTAAATATTCCTTGTGAGCTTTGATGATATAGTCTATTCTACTTTGCATTCTCTCTAGGATCTTTTTCTGCTCGTCAGTTAACTTATGTGCTATCACCATTTTGAATCCCCTATTAACTATACTGTTGAACTACTTATAATGTATTCGTGCCATATATACCACGTACATATGCTATATTATAGGTCTTGTGATATGAAATATCATATAGAGCAAACATAATTTCCACATAAATCCCAAAAATCCGATTAAAGGTTAGATGTTTTTACGTATTATCTGAGGGCATAATCGTTTCAGCGTATATACGATGAAAGTCCAGGCTAACCTAGTACATTATACAATGCTAGCGCTAGACCCAGTCAGCCTAAAAATCACTAAGGCTTCCTGCGATTGTGAAAGGGTTTACTTTCAGAGGAAAGCTGTCATATCGAAACACTAAAGCAGTTAGCTAGTACTGAACTAAGGAATGAGATAGTGAAAGTAAGGCGGGAAATGATGCAAATAGAAGAAATCACTTCGCGGGGATGAGCCACGCAAGTCCAGGGTGATAAGTTATTGGAGCTTTTGGAGGCTTTATACCACATCAACGATGCTATGAAGATTATGGAGGGCTATAATTCGGAAATTTTAAATAAGCTGGAGGAGCTAGGAATTCTCTAGTCCAGTACTTACATTATTTAGAGGTGAAGGACTATGAGTGAGGTACTACAAACTCAAAGGAATTTAGAAGAGTTAGTATAACTGCTGAGGGTATACTTCCAGCTAGATGAAGTGCTTAGCTTCGCTACTTTTGAATTCCAAGATGACGGGATAGTTGCGGAAATTTCTCAAGTTAAGGACAGAGTTAGAAAAATGATTGAGAAGTTGATAAGCTGAATTTTTCTTCACTAAACTAGGGAGTTTTCCTATTTAACCTTCCTCTCCAACTCCTCGACCCTCCTCTTCAATTCTTGCAGTTCCTTAACTATTTCTTCCAAGCTCGTTCTATTTCCTTCCTTTTCCTTCATATAACACTCAAAAGCGTCCTTCAGCACTTCATAAACGCTTACTTTCCTTTTCTCAGCCTCATCAACTATCTTCTTCCACAACTCCTCATCCGGGAAATATACCGATTTATAGCCGGGTCTGGGCATTTTACCTCAATATACTTTATTGTACTTCAATATAAAAACCTTATTGTACCGCAATGTGTTGAGCGTATTGTATTATGCTATAATGAAGTCTTTGTCAGATTAAATTGGGCTTCGGTTGCTAATAATGAGAGTCCTAGACTTTGTATGTGACGAACATTAATTTACATCTTGTTTTGGTCACTCATTAAACATACTGTTTGCAAGGTAAACACTCTACCGCTTATAACTGCTCTATCACAATATCCAATCTAGATAAAAACACAGCTATTTCTCTGAAACTAGTCATTGAACTACTGTTTTCCTATAAAACAGTTGTCTCGCTTATCAAGAATATTACGCATTCAGTAGTTTAAAATTTTTTAATAACCTAGTCGTACTACAAATACATTTTTAATTATTCTTACAGTTCTATGGCGAAATTTTAGTGCTACTATGTGATCATATTCCAGTTGTTATGGATATACACACCTTCGATACTGCATATCTAATTAATTACAGCAGTTATGGGACTTTAACGTAACTTAAAGATTTTCATCAGCCCCGGCGGTCCACCTAAATAACGTTCAACAAACCTGAGGAACGCCTCCACGCTCCTCAGGTTAAGAGCCCCCA
>NZ_JBBHKS010000025.1:0-24395 GCF_037389975.1 Stygiolobus sp. CP859M
TCACCTCCAAGTAATACCTCCCGTGCTCACCCTAAAAAAGTATTATCATCAACGTTCTCCTAATAAAGCACAAACAATTCAAATAATTCATTTTAGATTAACAAAATTGTTGTCCACACTCGATAGAGATAGAGCTGCTCTTTGAATTAGCTACGTAAATTGAATTACCTACAATACAGTCCCCTTGAGGATAATTTCCTACGGGCATAATCGCTACGACGTCATCATTAGTAAGGTTTATAATTGTTAGAGTATCACTACCGCGGTTTACAACAAACATCAAATTGCCCCCGATCTTAATGTTTGTAGGACTGCTACCAGTCACTATTTCGTTAACTACAGTGTTCGTACTTGGGTTTATAACAGCAACATAATCCCTAGACGCTACGGCAACATAAACGTAGCCCGTGCTAGGGTCTACAGCAACCCCTAGTGAGAAGGGTAGTGATATAGTAGTTACTTGCGAGTCTGTTTTCGGGTTTATAACAACCACACCTTTATTGGTTGTTGCATAAATCATGCCGTTCACGGGGTCAAAAGCTAACCTTATTGGAATGCCGGAAGTGCTTATCGTGTTAATTACTTGGTCAGTGTTGGGGTTAATCACAGATATCGTAGTTTCACCAGAATTAGCTACGTAGATTAACCCTTCAGCATATATTATACCTATAGGGCTCGAACCGACTGGCATATAATCAACAATAGCGTTAGTACTCGGATTGAGTACTGCTACTTGGTTAGAAGAGGATAATGTGACATATATTAAATGATTAATGGGGTCTAATGCCATCCTAATAGGGCCACCACTTACATCAATAGTGTCAACAACACTCATAGTAGTTGGGTTTATCACGGTTATTTGATTATTACCGTAGTCTGCAACATACACAAGGCCGTTATACGGGTCATACAGTATTCCAACGGGCCAAATATTTGGGTCATAAACCACTCCGTTCCCGCTCACTAACGTGTTATTAAAGAGGAATAATGTGTACTCCTCATATTGATTAGGGGTAGATTGAGTTGGGGTAGTCGTAGTTGAAGGAGATAGTTGGAGTTCTTGTGCACCGAAGTTCTTTATAGACTCGGAGATATTGCCCGGCTCTATTAACGCTTGACCGTTAATGGGAGATACTTCAATCCCTAAAGCCCTTTCCCCAGTGTCTAATGAATAGGGGAAGAAGTTAGGTGGTGATATTATTGTACCGTTTACTAACCGGTACTTAACACTTAAGACTGCTGTACCGCTAGTGAAGACAGCTGAATGCCCGAATATCCCCCCTGAGTTAAGTTCCGCGTCGTAATATAAACCGTTCCCAGTTTTATTCTCTCCATCAACCAAGAAGTAAGACGTAACGAAACCGGGGACTTTAATAGTCAGGTTATCGTAGTAAAACGTACCGCTACTGTTCATGATACCGAACATTATTGTGACCCCGCTTTGGGAGTTATTTACAGTAGTGACTACCGTGGTACCGTTGCTAACATAAAAGCTAAAGGAGGGTTGTAGGTAAATGTAAACATCCGGTCTTACTTTTCCTTGAGTAAAATACAGTTCATTTGAGTTCATGATGGCATTATATGTTGTAAAGTTCCACACATTTACTTCCATATTGCCAGTATAGTTTTGCGTATCTATATGAAGTACGTTCTGTACCCAGTATTCTTGCACTCCGTTAGTAGTTAGGACTTGTAAAACAACGTTTTGTTGTAGGGCAATGACCGGTTCCCAACTACCTAGATCTGTTGGATACTCTTCAGCCTTTAGATTATAATAACTTATTGAACCGTAAACAGTGTAAAACTTCAGAACATAAGGTTGGAAGTTCTTCCCTATCCCGTAATCAACAACACCCTGATCCCTAGGTAAGGGTATAACTCTCAACAGAGAAGCATTATAAGCCGTAATCTGGTAACTCCCTCCTTGAAGGTAAAGATAGTATACTCCGGGATTTACAGAGATAGTATAAGTATTTCCAGAGCCGGAAATATCTAGCTTTATATTCTTCCCCTCTCCTCCTACAACTAGTACCACTGGGTAATTAGGGTTTCTTACGTTAAACGAAGTGGTTATGACACTTTGGGTAGTGGAAGATAATGCGTAGCTGATGACGGGGACTAGTTCGAGTATCAGAAGTGATACCAGGATAATATAACTTACTCTCTTTACCCACATAAAATATCTAGCTGATAGTAACCCTTACCCGTATTTAAATTTTTTCTTAAACAACTGGAATGAAAGTAAGTCTAACTATTTCCACTAATTAAGGATAAAGTAGCCCGATTTTTGACAAAATTGCTTTACTCTAGTAAAAATTTCCATGACTGGTTAAACTCTAGTAATTAATAGGATCAATAAGAAAAATCAGGGTTGAGGTCTACCTTCAATATCTATTACATAGTTCCCTTTCCTACCCCTTATAAAGAATATTTGCCCGTTAACAGTGTTCACTTCTATTTGATAACCGCTCAGCATAAGAGCGTTTAATAATTGCTGGTGCTCTTGCATTGCCGGCTGTTGAAAAGCCGTTGGAGCTGTGGGTTGTTGAGGCATAAAAGGTTGTTGGGGCATTGACGGTTGTGTGGGAGGTGTCATGGGGCGGGGCATCTGAGTTTGAGGCATCGGTGGTTGAGTGACTGGTTGTTGGGGCATCATAGGGCGGGGTTGAGTGTAAGCTGTTAGGGTTTGCTGGCTTGGCTGTTGTATTAAGGGTTCAACGATATTCATTAACTCCCACTCTAACCTACCGTGTGTAATCAACCTCACAGTCCCCCAATCGTTAAAGACTTCCACTTCTCCGTGTTCTTCTCCCCTTCTTACGAATATCTTAAATCCATTATCCCTAGGTTCATCCCTATGGATCTCGAAACCTTGGTTTTGCAGTTCACTAACTATTTTATCGTGAAGGGAGTTTACGTCTACATTATCCATTTGGTATTTTTTTCCATAACCTATCCTTGAATTTTCGTCATTATTCCTATTTAAATCTTTTCCTAATTATATAAAAATCATGTGACCGAAATAGAATAAATTTTGTGCATAGGAGCTAAAATATAGTTATTATTCTACGGCTAAATATAGGCTTAGTCCCTATCACCCGATATCTGGATTGATATGAGGCTCTATGTTTTCAGAAATTAATCCACAACAGTCCTCGAGCGTAAATAGTACTATTAGGGATAAGACACCGGTATAGGTCATTTAGAGTATTCAGCTCTAATTTGGCTGATTAAATTAATATGAGCCTCTATTTCTAATCCCGTAGGCACAGGGTAAAAACGTTTATTAAGCCTCTTAATTTATTGAAAAGACCTTAATTCTTAGAATCTAATGTCATAATGCATATAACTGAAGCTTCATTAAATACGAGTGCTCCCCACAATAGAGATGGCTTAATAATAATTCATTTATTTTTCTTTAAAGAAAAAAAATTACAAATTTTCACAAAATTCCACGTATATAAAGTTTTCTCTGTTTCATCACATTTCAGGTTGATAATTTTAAGTAGAAAATAGCCTATATTCTACGTATTTAGTAAACAGAAGGTAAACCACAGCTTATTTGTACAAGAGCAGATCAATAGGAATTGGTCAAGTGTCCTCTATGTCACGGCGATTTTCAAGCCCCTCTCTAACTAGAGAGAAGAAGTGACAGATACTATGCGTGTTAGAATTTTTCGAAGGACTATCAGACCTAATTAAAACTCCTTAATAAAACTGAGTATGTCTAGCTCAGTGGAACCGGACCTGCACTAGTTGTCTACAACCAATTTATTTTCTTTAAATACAACGTCAGCATTATACCTAGTACGATTAGTGGAGTTAGAAAGTACACCGTATCAATTGAGTCCAGTGATGAAGGCAAAGACGAATAAGAGACGGCGTATATACTAGCAATTGCTGTAATCGGTAGGAATATAAAGGAGATAGAAGTAAGTTTCTTTATTATTATGTTTAACTCGTTTTGTACCTCCGTCAGGTATATGTTATATAAGTCAGCTGACCTAGTTATGAGGATCTCAGATCTCTCATAGGCAAACGCCACGTTGTCCAGTGTGTCCTTACTCACGAACTTAGAGAGCTTTTTAGCGACGTAAAATAGTGAGGACGAGTCAGAGTACAGAGTTTGTATCTCTTTCCTCAGGTCTTTTACCTCTCCTACGTTTTTTACTTGACCCTCGGTTATCCTCTCGAAGAGTTGGTCAAACTTGCGGAAGAGTTCCGTCCTCTTTACACCAAGGTAGTAGACCACCTCGTCTAGGATTACGTCTATTATAGTAGTCAACTCGCAGTTATCGAAGTCGGAGTCCTTAATCATGTTGAATAACTCCTTGCTGTGTATTGTTACTTTACCGTCAATCAATGAAAAATATGTGGACTTTCCGTTGATGTCTATTCTGACGTAGACGTTTTGTCCCATGTAAACAACTCTGTAAACATTTAAGTCATCCAGCGGAAGTTTCGAAATATCTTCATCATATCGGATTTCGCACTTCATAAATAGAGAAAATGAGTTAAAGGTAATAAGCTAATCTACAAGATATGGGAGTGTGAGCATAATGTAGTTACCGAGCTATTTTTATTTCCTCATTTTTAACATTTTATAATACCTCGTCCTCGTCACAAAGAAAGTACACTTAATAATATTATGCTAATAACTGCACTATCAGTATTGAGATAGTGTCGTCGTTAAGCTACAAGTTCTGGGATTAACCTTCTCTCCCATAAGACTAGGGCTATGGAGTACTTCATGCTGCGAATGCTCCTATTTACTGCCTTCGTTGCTCTCTTGAATCTGATTAGCCTATCCCTTAATGAGGAATGAAAGGACTCATTCGGGTTAACTAGCTAGACAACCGTGTGGTCTTTTAACCAGAAGTACAAGTTATAATCATCGCTCACCCATCTACCCTCTTCGGGCAAATACTTTTTGACCTAAAGGAAAGTACTCTCATCCCTATCCCCCAAAATGAGGTAAACTCCCAGCTTCGTGTACACGTAACAAAGGGGATCTTAATTGGTGTCGCCGTTACAACAGTAGCTGGGATTGTTCCGGGATTAAGAGTTTTAATCCCTCCAGTTCAAAGTGTTTCCGGATTCCCTAAGACTCTGATCCTAGACTCATCTGGTAATCCCATTAAAGCCTCTACGTTGCCGGTCAATAGTCCCATAATCATGATCTTCCCTTACCCATTACAAAACGAGATCAACTTCTTATCGAATTTGGGTGACGAGAACGGGAACCTGGTAGAAGTACCACCTACTACCGTTGTAGTTCCTCAAACTTGTGATAAGTACCAGTTCCCAGGCGGGGTAGGCCCTAATAAATTCATAGTTGCTTACAGTGCGATCTGCCAACACTTGGGCTGTACACCGCCATGCATTCATTTCTACCCTCCAAAATACGTTAACATATCACAAGTTACCGCACCGGAACCTGACAAATTAACCGTGCAAGCTGTTCAGGCTGCACAAAGCGCTAAAGTCCCGGCAATAATACATTGTGACTGTCACGGCTCAACCTATGATCCCTATCACGGTGCGGCTGTCCTAACTGGACCAACAGTCAGACCTTTACCTACTAAAGTCTTAGAATGGGATAGCACCAGTAGTACCTGTGACTATGAGCCAAGTCTTTGAGGTTTACTTACCCCCAGCAGTAATAAGTGGAGTCGGAATATTCTTAATACCGTGGGAAAAGAGTGTTGATGACCCTTCCGAATATTTGATCTATAGCGAATGGGAGAGCTTAGACGCATTTAGGAATTTCGTAACAAGCGAGGCTTATAGAAACACAGCAAATTACGGTAAGACTATAATTGAGGGTAGGCCTCACCATAAGGTGTTTCAAGAGGTTAACGCGTAGTCAAAAATCCAGGAAAATACAGAGCGTCTAAATAGAAGGCAACAGAGAACAAAGCTAGCATAAATAGTGGTAATAGCAGATTATATACTACCTTATTTTTTATCCCCTTCCTAAAGAGCAAGCTTCCCAGACCAGAAAGTGAATGTAATATAAAGAAAAAGGAAAGAGGAACATTTAGAATCACGTGGAGTTCAAAACTAACCTCTCTAGTTAACAGCCCAAAAGTTAACTTGTTTATAATAGTTGAGGTATGGAGTCCAGCTCCCCAACCCGTAATTCCCTCCAATAGTGCTAAAATAAAGAGAATTATAGCCGTATCTCTCCGAGTTTCCGGCCTATATATCGAGTCCTTTTCCATGGGGTTAAACGCTTTCCTACTCGTCATCATTACTAATAAACCTAAGACGAAGAGAGGTAAGTTCAATAACGAAGCGCCCAGTGATGTCAAGGTTATCCCGCTGTATACTTTAATCCTTTGAATACCCATAGTTTACACCTCTTAGCTCTTTTTCCCAATAGTTGGTACCAACAAATATAAAAAGATTTCTATCAACGTGAAAAAGGATTCAGCCCGAAATCTTGCTTTAACAACTGAGCTGAAGACTAAAGGCCTTTCTTCAACTCATTGTGACTTCCATAACTTTCTAAGCCATCGCTCTCCGGTTGTTTTTCTATGTATTCTTGCCATTGTAATACCACTTGTCTTCCCAAATATGAACGGAAGAATTAATTTTCCATATGTATCCATGTGATCTGATGTAATTTCGGAGTCAATATTAATAAGTGTAATAAGGCTGACTTTTATAAGGTGTTTACCCGTGGCGTAACTTTCCTTACTTTCAATTACTTCTAATTCCACCACGGGCATCCCTCTTAAGGGATCATACACATTCACCCATTGGGACTAGTCGAGGGAAACATCTATATAGCAGCAGTTATGGGAATCTTAGGGAGGTAATACCAAGAAGTCGGTATTAGCGAGAAGTTTTTAATTTTAGACGTCTTCATACTGAAAAGATGTCAAACGGAAAAGGACAAATCGAGTTAGCTAAGGAGAAGTTGGTCAAGGCAGTGAACCAAGTCCTGGGCATAGTGAGGAGGAACGAGAGGAGCAGGAGGGTAGGACTAGCACTAGCCCTCATGACCCTGCTAGGCGGTAGGGCCAGCGTGAAGAACGCTGCTGAGACGTTCGGGTTGGACTACGCAAACCTGCTGGAGGCGTTGGGAGAACTCGAAGACGCGTGGAGGGACTACTTGAAGTTCCTGTCGGGGCTGGTGAAGGGTGAGGTTGTTGTCATCATAGACGACACCGTGGACCACAAGGAGTACTCCAGAGGAAAGGACGTGAGCCCCCACGGAAACTACTGGATCTACTGCCACGCCCACGGGAGGTTCGAGAGGGGCGTGCAGCTCCTCACGGTCGCCATAGTAGACCTCTCCACGGCAGTATGGGAATCTCTTTTTTAGCGTAAAAAATGAGATGAATAAAATACATAAAAAGTCGAAAGAATAAGATTTTTCGTAGAAAAGTTTGTATAAACGAGGGCGGACCTAATTATATGCCCAAGACAAAAGGTGTTAAGCAAGCTAATAGGGGCTTCGTTAGGTCCGCCCTCAAATTAATTTACACACTACTAGCTCAAATACTTTTCCCTAATGAGCTCGAACAACTGCTAAGGGCCTTACTTAAGGCTAGGGGGAGTTACTTGAGCAGACTAGGAAACGAGGGAAGAAAAGCCTTGAGAACCTTGAACCGCATCAATGTTGAAGACGTGAGAAAAGCGATCAAGGAATTGGGAAAGAAAGTGTTAAGGGAGACGAGGGACAGAAGGGTAGCCATAGACTTCCACGCAATACCACAATACCACAAGGATAAAAGATTATTGAGCAGGATAAGGCCAAATAAGGGGACTAGTTGGGGATTAGCCCAAATAGTAATCTACCTATTGGGGAGGAAAAGGGCCTTCTTAGACGTCTTACCAATAACAACGAAGAAAATAGCCGAGGACTTCAAGAAGGTAATGCAAGTTCTCATGGAGGAGTTGGACAGCGAGGGGCTTAGGCTTGTTATGGTCTTTGCAGATAGGGAGTTTGCTGTTAATGAGGTGGTTAAGTTTCTCTTGGATATGGGTTTGGACTTTGTCATAGCTGCTAAGGCTCAGATGTATGAGAAGTATTTGGGGATGTTAAGTCCGGTTGATGTTTATTACGCTGGGGTGAGGTATGTTGGTTTCTTGTGTGTTAGGCATTATTCTGGTGCTTGTCTAGTTATGCTTAAGAGGGATGATGGTGGTGTTATAGGGTTTTTGGTTAGGGGTGAGGTTGATGTTCAAGGGGCTGTTGTTTTGGCTGAGATGTATAGGGTGAGGTGGGGTGTTGAGAATGCTTTTCGTTCTCTGGAGGAGTTTAGGGTTAGGAGTAGGACTTGTGATGTTAGGAAGGAGTTGGTCCTTATTCTTTTATCTTATCTCTTGGTTAATATTTGGTTTTTGGTTCGTTCTTGGAGGAGGGTTAGGTTGTGGGAGTTTTGTGAATCGCTCTTGGAAGGGCTTGAGGTGTCGCGTAGCTCAAGGGATCAAAGGGGTAGGGTGTTATCACGGAAGTGTTTTTCCCTTAAGTCCAGCTGATTCTATGCTTCCCTTATTATTCATGTTAAATAAATTGTATATCTCTAGTATATTCAAGAAAAATATTATTTATTAGCTACAATAGCCCGAAATATATGATATTTTGTTGTAAATTAATTGAGTTAAATTCAATTTATTCTAAGTTTTAGTTTATCTTGCAATAAACGAGATTCCCATACTGACGGGCAGGGCGTTCATGGTGGGAGCCTTCCCCTACGTCGTGAGGAAGATGTTGGATTTGGGGATGGTCACCGAGTTCAAGACCAAGATCGAGATGGCCAGGGAGATATTGGACGTGCTCAAGGGGTACTTCCGCGTGTCCAGGGTAGTCTTCGACTCGTGGTACTGGTCGGAGAAGCTCGTGAAGGACAACGTGGTGTCTGAGCTCAAGTCCAACCGGAGGCTACTCAGGGTCGAGTCGGCCCGGGGGACCCTCGAGGAGGTGGAGGGACACCTCCGAGTGGGAGACCTACCCCCCGGAGTCTACTACGCCGACCTAACCTTGGGAGCCCAAGTGATTACGGTAAAACTGTTAGTCCAAGAATATAAAGGTGACTCCGGGACACACGTCAGATACCTCTACACGACCGATCTCTCGCTCAGCGAGGAGGAGATCGAGGAGGCATGGAGGATGAGGTGGGAGATCGAGAAGCTTCACAGGGACGCCAAGGCCCTTGGACTGGAGGACTCTTCGTTCTGGAGGAGAGAGAGGCTTCAGGGTTACCTCACGATCTTCACCATCATGACCAATGTTGTCAGGGAGCTGGTGGGGGCACTTAACCTTAGGAGTGTGGAGGCGTTCCTCAGGTTCGTTGAACGTTATTTAGGTGGACCGCCGGGGCTGATGAAAATCTTTAAGTTACGTTAAAGTCCCATAACTGCTGTTATGAGATAAATCTTGATACAATTCATTGGAGGACGTATGTGAAGGGTAAAGGTGTTTATCTCCTCATTTTAATTTTACAGATAAATAGGATCGAGATAAAAACTCGTTACAATTTAGGAATTATAGACTGAAATTGAAGACTTCCTCTCCTCTCTGATAGACTATTACGTCCTTATCAATTATCGCGTAGCATCTGAATTTGGATGAGCTATCTACTCTGAGGTATTTACCCCATTCGAATTCGTAATAGGAGTAACAACCGTCAGTCATGTGACCGTTAAGGTGGAGCTTAGGTTTGATCTGTTCTAAGGCTTGTAGCATCAATTCCGCAGCCTCATTGTATCTCATTTTAGGGTATATTTCGGGGAGGTAGGGAGGTTGGTGAGTAATTAGTACGTCTACATTTTTGTCTCTTAACCTACTTATTATTTTTAGGAACTTATTAGGAGGTATTCCGTAATTCTCGTCGTCCCCTATTAGGCCGTTAATCCCCGTGACCTTCATGTCTCCAACACTCATTATTTGACCATCTCTAATCGAGAAGTTCTTCACTATCGAGAAATTCTCATGATTACCGTAAACTGCTATTAATTTAGTCCTCGAGAGAATATCGGAAAAATCAGCTACTGACATCCCTTCTCCCCAATCACCAGCCCCGATTAAGTAATCTGGTTTTAGCTCATCTAAGATATCTAATAGCCATTTAACCGAATCCATTTCCTCTCTACTATCGAGGCTCTTATGTAGGTCGCTTATAAATAATATCATTTATCTTAAGATTTTAGTTGGGGAGTTAAAAAGATTGAGGCATTTAAGTTTTTTGCAATAGCGTGCTTTGGTGATTCGTCGAATTTATCTCACTGATAGATAACGTGAACCTTTCAGTAACATTAATTTCAACGTCATTCGCAAGTTCACACGCGAATTTATTCTCTTGGAGCTTTAAAAGTGATAAATAAACGCCACGAGGTAATAATCGGAATTCTCCCTTTTAAGTCTTAAGTGGTGCCTCAAAATTGGACGGTTAAAATAGGACTTCAACATTACGGTATGTTAGCCTTTGAAACACTCAAGGGCGTAGCGTCGAGGACAAAAGGATTGTCCTTTAAAGTGTCTTAATGAATTCTTTAAAGGATATCGCACTGCCCTTTTTCCAACAAGTCTTTATCGTTAGAAACCAACGTCAAACCTCTGCTAATAGCCGCGAAAACGTAAGATGCGTCATAATATGTTAAACCCCTCTCTACGGCGACCCTCATTACCTCTTGCATTGGTAAATCTCCTAAAACGTTAAACTTCCTAAGTAATTCATGAAAGAGTTTAGCTAATATAAAGGGGTCTTTAATCTTCTTATGGATCCTATAATCCTTCCATATTGCATTTCCTACTTCATAAAAAGTGAGGTCTAGAATGTAGACCTTTTTTACGTCAACCTTATCTATGTAATTTAACAAAGGGTATATGACAGATGCATCAAGCAAATAGCCTTCCATCTTTACCTTTCATCTCTACTTCTCCTTATAGCCTCGACCCATTCTTCTTCGCTTACGTCTTTCATTAGTTGTTTAATGTCGCTTGCTACCTTTTTCAACTCCTCCTTCTCTTTTTCTTCTATGGCTTTTTCTAGAGCTTTTTCGACCACATCCCTAATATTTATCCCCAACTCCTCTGCCTTTTCCTTTAATCCTTTTTTGACTCTTACACTTATCACGTCTGACATATTATTGTATACGCAAAACTGGTATATATTCTGATCTCTCCGACGCAAGCATCCAATGACGGTTTTCACTCCTCCCTGAAGGACCATAATGCATCTGGTAATCATACTGTCGTTTTAAAAATAATATCTACGTTATTTCAACGTGAAAGGAACGTAAGGGCTGGAGAGAGGATTTTTGATATCGAGTGTAAAAAACTTTCCAAGGACTGAGTACTTCTACATAGGTCTGTTATTTGATCGCTAACAAGAAGGTTTAAATTAAGACCGTGACCGTATTCAAATTTCCGCCTCTAATATCCACCGAAGACGAATATACGTGAACACATAATCCTTCCTTATATTTTCTGTAACCGTTAAGCTCGTACCTCAATCTCTCTCCGAACGACTCGACCTCAACTTCATCTTTATCCTTAATACCTAACGCCGTGTCAGTTCCATGTCTAACTTGGAATCTACTTATACCTCTGGGGTATTGCTGACTTCCTTGGTTCTATAACTGCTATTTCCATCCCCTTTCTTCTCCCCCATTTCTGTCCTTCTCGCAATACTTGGAGTTATTCCCTAAAGAGGTGTACCACATGGCGGAATTAGAAGCAATTAAAAGTTAAGGAAAAGTCACGCTATGGGTTAACACAGTGCGAATGCGACACACTTCTAGACATTATAAGGGTGTTAGCAATAACTTTAAATTGTAGAAATAAAACCTTACGATGGAAAAAACAATGATTAAAGTAGAGAGAATTACAAAGTATTTTGGCAGAAGAAAAGTTCTCGACGACGTCACTTTCACAGTAAATGATGGGGAAATCATTGGATTCGTTGGTCTGAACGGTGCAGGGAAGACGACGGCCATCAGGGTTATTGTAGGAGTATTAGAACCCAACTCGGGCGATGTGTTTATAGACGGTATTAGTATAACAAAAGACAAGAGGAACGCTTCAAAACGAGTAGGTTGGGTACCAGAACTACCGATATTTGAATTAGATGCAAGTGCTCTTGACTATTTCGTCTACATAGCGGGATATTACGGTATAGGGAGTAGTGAAGCTAGGGAGTTAGGAAAGAGACTGTTTGAAGAGCTCGGGTTATCAGGTAGGGAGAAGGACAAGCTCAAGAACTATTCCCAAGGAATGAAAAAGAGGTTTGCACTTGCTGTTTCCCTCATATCTGATCCAAAAAATTTCATCTTTGACGAGGTACTTAACGGTTTAGACCCTCAAGGGATACAGTTCTTCAGGGATTTGGCGCTTAAGATGAAAAAAGAGGGGAAGGCTGTACTTTTCTCCTCTCATATATTATCTGAGGTCGAGGCCATTGCTGATAGAGTAGTGTTCATTCACAAAGGAAAGATACTCAAAGAAATGAGTATTGAAGAAATAAAGAAAAGTGTAAGGACGAGGGACTTAAAGGTGGTTTTGGGAGACTTCAAACCTGAGGCGCTAGCTGAAGCAAGTAAGTTCGGTCAGGTGACCAATAACGGCAATGTGATCATAATCAAAGACTGTAAGGGTGATATACCTCAAGTGTCCTCAGCACTTTCAAAGTATCAGGTCGTAGAAATTGATTGGTTAAAGGGTAGTTTAGAGGAATTCTTTTTCAAAATAATAAATGAACGAGGTGGGTAAAATGGCTTCCACGCTCCTTTATGACTTTAAGAGGAGCTTGCTTAAGCCCGTAGCATTAATAACGTTGGCCTTTTTTGTCATAGCAGGTATAGGTGTGGGCTTATACCTACACCATATAAGTGGGATTGGCCCCTCAGATTACGAGAACTTAAATTTACTAGCCCTCTGTTATCATAGTGTTAAAAACTCGTTCATTACCGGTATAGTATTTAATAACCAAGGTGAACCTTTACCAGACGCTAAAGTCCTGGTCATGCACGACGGAGAAGTGGTGAACAGCACCGTTACAAATAACCAAGGCACATTTAATATAGATATTGGATATCCGTTACCTCTAAACACGTCGGAAAGCACTCCAAACATCGTAGTAGAAGTAGAATATAACGGCCTCACCAGGTTTTGGAGTAGTGTTCCACAGTATTCTGGTACCGGTTACGGTGCACTGTCATCGGGCGTAAACTATGGGGTAATCCCAATAATTAGTTCGAGCGAGTTGTGGAAATTGAATGTGAATCTCCCATTAATCTTTTCTAAAAGCAGTGAGAGCGGTATCGCAATTTTACAAGAGTTTGGCGACAATCTGATAATACTATCCCCTGACAACTTAACACTCGAATTAGGGTTCTTTCATAATATTTCTCAATTTAACGTTAACTCTCCTTTACCGATCAAGAAAGTTGTTAACGTCAGTGCTTTCAAGCCCGAGATAGTAAGTCTCAATATACCTAACGGGACTAATTATGTCGTGGTTGAGTACTATTTACCAGGTTCACCTACATCAATAGATACGTATATTTCTGCTGTGTACCCGCATACTGATCTATGGTATAACGTACTTTATAACTATCCTAATCCATTAGTGTTTTACTCCTTGCTCTTCCCCTTTATAGCCATATACTTAGCTTATTCGATGTTTGCTGACCCTAGAAGCAACGGCACTCTAGAATTCCTGTTAGCTAGACCTGTTACTAAGGGCATTTTATATTTTAACCGTTTTATGGCGAATCTACTGACCGTTCTCGTCTCATCTATCATTTTCAACGCTGTCGCTGCACTGGTCATTTTACTTATCACTGGGATACTTATACCAAGTTACACTATCATCATGGAAACGCTAGGAACATTCTCTAACTTGTCGGCTTACGTAAGTCTGACTTATATGTCTGGCGGATTGACCAGGCAGAGTAAGTTAGCATTAGCTATACCTATATCACTCTACCTCGTTCTACTGGCAATTGTCTTTTCGGCGTCATCCTTCCCTAGTATGCCTTGGCTCGTTTATGTACCACCATTAGTGCTAGAAAATTATATTAACGATCAGATATTAATAACGCTCCAACCACAGATATTAACACCTGTCCAACCATTAAGCCTGTTAGGTAGTGTGGTCTCCGCTGCTTTATGGGTAACGGTACCAGCGATCATAGGGTATGTAGCCTTTAAAAAAGAGGACATTTGATAAATCAATAAAATGCCTTATCTGAGAGGTTTAATAGAGTAGAAGAATTCGTAGAAAATCTACCAACTAAGATCCTCTGAAATTCTAATTTTCGAATAGATTTACACTTTTTTGCCATAACTTTTTCCTCACCTATCCAGTAATTTATGATATACACGTTACAACTACGAACTTCTTTAAAAAATCAGCTTGCAGATGTCACTATACCAGTCCCCCTTCTTACATTACCTTTACGATTAGTAATGTGATGTTTATACTCGAAATACTCGACCGCCGATGTGCGTTTCAAATTCCATAATTAGTGGTGTTCCCCTCAATCTCCCCCGATATATGACCTTTTGACCCCTTAATTCGCAGCGGAGCTGCGAAAGTTACACCCCGGGTCAACACTTTAAGTACAGAAGTTAAAATTACATTATAACTTCATTCTAGCTTAGTCAGCTTTATCTTATGAATAACTTTATATAATCGAAACTCATTAACCATCTCATGAAAAAGGAGTTTCTCCCTTTTATATTACTACTTACCATCCTAATGTTACCAGTTACTGCTAATTCGCAAATACAATCCACAAACATCAGTTTTTCCATGGTTGCCCCACAGTTAACCTCAGCAATTTATTATCAAGGACATTACCTTATTCCCTTTACTAACCTAACCGGAGTATATAGCGTCACCAACGAGGGTTTCTTAATTTCGCTTAAACCGGAATCTTTCATCAATTATTCTGGTAAAATGTTCGACTTGCCCTTTGGAATTACCAGTATTAGTGGTGGAGTAGTAAACGGTAAAGTAGTCCTATTCGCATTAGGAACTTCTCATAACATCACCCTTTCTAACGCTAGTCTTTCTTCGCTCTTCAGCCTCTTTCAACTACCCTTGTTGTTCAAAAACGTATCACTTTACCTCATCACATTTAACGGAGAAGCGTTTAACGTTAGTACAATTGCGTCAAATGTAAGCTATTGGCAAGTGATAAGTAACGGTGTTTACACTTATGCAATAGGAAATAGCACAATTGTAAGTATTTATAATGGAAAATAGGGAGTGTTATAAACCTAAAAATAGAGAACTTCACGCCCTTGATTCCCTTAGCTTTAGGTAAGGACGCAGTAAGTTTAGAAGGAATAACGAACGGCGGTGTGGGGAGTGAACTCTTGGGGAATGAAATCCTTGTAATAAACACTACTAACGGAGAAATTATCAAAAACATAACTGATTTTATAGTTGCGACACCGGTGATGAATTCCTCAAATTCCGAGTTTGTAGTCCTTTACAGCAACGATAGTATAGTAGTGTATAACTACTTAGGAGAGCAGATAGGAAACATAAACATAAGTGTAACCCCTAACATTAAATATGTAGAATTATTCGGTAACTCGACTTTATTCGTTCTATCTGCATCAGCAACAGTAACCGGTCTATCTGCATCAACAGTAACCGGTACCATATTACTTAGCTTCACAGCTTATACTTATGTCAATATTCAAGGTAAATGGATAAAATACACTACGTATTCAACACCTACTAGCTCAATTGGTCAGATAATAACCCCCATAGGAATCCTAGTGTATCCAAGTTACTACAAAATTGTGTCATATATTACGACCTTTTCGAAAACGAGCGGAATTTTAAGCATGACTCCGTCTTTCATGACCATACCGTTCACAAAACCCTCGCCGCCTAGACTAGAGGTCTATACAATTGAGGGGATTGGATCCTCTACTATCGTTATCTCAGCATTTTATCCAAATTCGACATTAATAGGGGTTTATAACGTAAAGTTTCTAGTAAACGGAAGTCTTGTGGGAGTCTACAGTATTGGGGAGGATGCGTACTATACCGTAAATTCAAGCGGGATTTATAATGTTACAGCTATAGTTAGCAATGCGTTCGGCTCTGCCTCTGTAAGCAAAATGGTTAACGTTACGGTACAGCAACCTGTAAATACTACGACCACAACAACAATGACGACAACAACTACACAATCTGAAACAAATACGACGATAACAACGACTACTACTATCTCGCCATCCACTACTAACACGACAACAACTACAACAACAACGACATCCTTGCCAATCACTACCACCACGACAGCAACATCAGTAATATCATCGACATCTACATCGACTAAACCACAAGGCTTTCCGACCTTACCTATAATTGTCGGTATAATAGTAGTTGTAGTAGTTTTCGGCATATTTGTCCTGTTAAGAAGGAGATGAGACTACCTTCCCTCCTTATTTTTTCTACAGTCTCTTGAATACTTTTCAACCCATAAGCTTATTCCTAAATTCGTATAGGAAACCCTTTACGTCAAAAGATCGTAACTTAAGGAGTATCTACTTTTCTCAGCAGTCTGGGAAGGTGGACGACTCTACAAGCAACAAGATTACTTTTCTCTTAATAATTCTAATACTTGTCTTATTAATTCATCTCCCTTTTTAGTTATAAAAACCCTCAACCTCTTACCCTCAACTGTAGGGATATATTTCATCTCCACATATCCACTTTTATGCAAGATCTTAAGGTGCTGATACAGTTCACCCTTATTTAGCCTTGTGGCGTCTAACAATTCCTTAAACCATGCAGACCTAGTATAATAAAGACCCAGCAGAATCCCTAATCTAACTCCTTCATTTAACTCCTTATTATCCTTCAACAGTTTTATTAATTTCTCTAACTCCATTCCTCAACCCTCCTTAACAATCTGTACAAAAAAGTTAAGATTGGGGGAATTAAGAGGGCTATCATGTGGAAAGGAGATATTATAATAGCTGCCCCTGAAAGGATATACGACGCAACTAGAACGTATTCTAAGGATTCCTCTTTCAAGAACCTTATTGTAGCGATTAACTGCCTTCCGATGAAAGATATGTATACACCTACAAGGAAAGCTGGGAAATTAGACAAGACGGGGATGTAAAAAGAGAGTAGAAATAGGACGTAAAGTACTAAAAGAGAAACTGCGTAAGTCAGCTTAACTATGAAGGGAAACTTTCTGACTATTAACCTATGAGAGTTTAGTGTCTTGACATACGGGTACACAAACCTACTCATCCTTAAAGAGATAAACACGTATATTGTAGAAAATAATAGTATGCTGATGTTAAAAGTGAGAGGGTTTGAGACAAGGCTTGTGAGTAAGAAAGTAGTAAGACTTCCAAGCCCTATAAAATCTAATACTATCTTTGCCACGTTAAGCATAACGCGATGATAAATGTTCTGACTTATTTCTAGGGACTTTTGAATATCTATCTCCTTGCTGGTGATAATTCTTTCACCTCATACTTAATTTTCTCATCGGACATTTTAAACTTAGACTAAGGTTAAGGTTTTTTAACTTCACTCGAAGTCCAACAACTAAACCAGCAACCAACCCAGCATGCTATATATACATCTTTTCCCCTCGCTTTCCTATTACATTTTATCACCTTCAACAAGCTCACCGTTAACTATCGTATAAACCATCACTTCCTTCTTATTATCATGTAACATCTTGATTAGCTCCTTCTGCTGTGTCACAATTATACCCTCGTTTACCTTTTCACGTAATAACGATATCACCTTATCCCTCTTATTCACGTCGACATTCTCTACAGGCTCATCAATAGTGACTATTTGAGGCCTTGTAAAAAGCGCTAGTGCTAACGATACTAAACTCCTCTGCCCACTAGACATCTTATACATTGGCTTGTGTATCACCTTTCTGTCTACGTTTAGGTAGTCCAAGATGTTTGTGAACTCTTTCAAATCCCCACCCTTAATCTCCGCTATTATCTTCGCAGTATCCCATACGGAATTACCTATGGTGTACACCTCTTGAAGGTTTGTGGAGTACTCTAAAACTCCCTTAGCACTCCTGACCTCCTTGCCGTTTATCTTAATTGAACCCTTGTATGGGATTATCCCAGATATAGCTCTTAACAATGTAGTTTTCCCGGAACCATTAGGACCTAATATTACACACAATTGATTGTCTAGTTTTAAGTTAATGTTTCTTAAGACCGTAAAATCCTCAAAAACGACAGATAAACCTTTGATCTCCAACATTACCACACCACCTCCTCCAGTCTTAGTGCTTTAATCTTCTTCAAAATCAAATTCCCTAGTAACAGTAAGACTATTGCCAGTGATGCTACTTCAACGGAGTAAAGGCTTATGGTGTCGTGGATGAGGGAGTACGAAATTATATTTTCAGCTTCGTAAAAGGGGTTAAGTGATGATGAGGCTGAAGGCGAGAGTTCTGAAATTGCTAACAATAAAAAGAAGATGTAGTAAGCGTAGTTGGACGCTTTAGCCCCAACCTTAACCAGTAGTGTTGCGGTAATCGTGAAGGTCAAGGATAAGATGAAGAGACTTGAGATTAAAGTTGAGGCTATAAAAGGTAGAATATTATCGACCCTGATAATTTCGTAAAAATGGTTAAGTGTTAGTTTAGTTATTAACGGTGTAATGAGTGCTGCGAAAATTACCGAGTACGTGACTGCTGAGACGAGCGAACCTATGAACAAACTCAGGATGTAGTTAGACATTCTAAGTTTACTAAATCTCATGAAGTATGCTAATGCAGAGGACTGGTAGACTACAGTAATGCTAAAACCTGTAGACAGACTAGCTACCAACAGTAATATCGCAACACTGTACCATATTATTCCTGCATTTATGTTTTTAATACTATTTAGTGCAAAATAAAGTCCTAATGAGTCCAGTAACATCATTCCGAGTAAATAAGATATTGCAGTTGCAGAGAACAAAAACCTCTTTATCATAGATTTCTCTAATTCCATAATTTAAATTCCGTGAATGGTAATAAAAACGATGGATTAAGTTAAAAACTATTAACTAAACAAATTCTTTTTAATCGTGGTTTACTAATGTAGTAAAAGGTGATCAAAGTTGATGGTAATAATTACTATAGAAAATCAAACCAAAATTAATCCGATAACACTAGGTCGCTGGTGAGGAGATTATGACCTAGTTTGAAAACTCCTTACCAAACTATTAGCAGGCATTATAAAAATGGTGGAGGTACCAAGAAAATAAGGATCACAGTGAGAAAGAGGGGCAAGATACAGACCCGGAAATACAACCGCCACCATTGATATAATATGGATAACCTAAAAAAGACAAGTCTAACCCTTCAGCTTGTAAGGCTGAGTAGTCATTACCATCGAGACAAGATGAGAAGCCATAGATACTCGGTTCAAAAACTACTTGGTTTCCAATAATTATAGCTTGAACGTCGCCTTGACAACCTCCTTGACCGTTAGGATTGGGAATCATATAAGTTGCTATAATTGGTATTTTGGGATTGACTACATAAGTTACTCTATTAGCTAAGGCACCATGACTAAATACCCAATTTGGAGGTATAGAGATAGTTTTTTGAAGAATAGATAATAATTTCATTATAGAAGTTCTAAAATTAGATTAGGAAATTTTACTCTAAATCAAAAGAGACTGTTTCTCCTTAACTTTCACAATTTGAAATTAGGACTATATTTTCTAAATAATCAGTCATAAGTAGTTTAACTTTGTTAAAGTAAAACGATTCTTGATGTTAATTGGTTATCACCCTAACTAGCCGGAAAGAGGTGGGAATTAAACCTGAATACGAGTGCGAAAATCTGTTAACAATATTATTTTAAGTTTAATAAGTGAATAAAAAGAAAAAGGATTAACTTTGATTAACTGTTGTGACATATAAATTATTCAGCACACTAAGATACAACAACCCCCAGTTCCAATAAGAACCACCGGTGCCCGCGTTTACCTCGGCCCAATAACCGCCATCGTGGGGTGTCGTGAAATTGTTGTACAGAGGTAAGTCGAGTGTTATCACACTCGAGGTGTTTAAGTCCACGACTTTAGCGTATATCGTATTATCGTACCCATCGTAAGTGACGGTCATCATTATTAAATCGCCCTTCTGTAACCCTTGTATGAACCCGTTACCACCGCCTCCTACTAGCAGTTTAATATTGTTTTCAGTGACAGTACCATTAGGTGAGGGGTAAACTACCCATACGTTAAATTCTCCAGTATTCGAGTAATAATAACTTAAAGCGTACCAATAGGGTTCCCATTGCACGACTATATATGGTGTTGAAGAATAAGGATAAAATATCTCCCCGGAGGTCTTCTCGGGCCAAGACTGCATCCCAACGTTCCGTAATTCAGAGGTATAATATGTGGAACCGTTAACCCAATTATGCACTGGTGTAACAAACATCATCACAGTATATCCATCTGCGGGGTAATCTGGAAACCCGTATTTACCTAAATAGGAGTTCCCCTCAGTGAAAGTACCTACCATAACTACTGTGTAATTACCACCAGTGTAATTTAACCCAGTGGTGTTGAGTATTAAAGCTGCTGCTGACAAAGGTTTAGCTGGGACAATTTGTAACACCCAGTTATGGTAAGATACATTGCTCCAGTAACTACTATATGGAGAAAATAATTGTATGTAGCTTTCATTTTCTATGAAATAAACGTAAGAGTAGTTTATAAACGGCTCATTATACTCCGTGCCGAATATTAGTTGACCCTCCGATGAAGAGCCGTTGTATACAACAATCTTATAGCTCTTACCTAACACCGTAGCTAGGCCAAGGAATAGATGCTCTTCACTCGGTGACAAGGGATAATACGTAATAGATGAGGTATAGCTAATGGTCGTTGAGGTCGTAGTTGGTGGTAAGAAGTTATTGATTACTGGACCTCTATGTAAATTGATTACTGGAACACCCTTATATGGTAGGAAAAAGTAGCCGAATACTCCTACGGCAATAACCACTATCACTAGAATCCCTATTATTGCTGGTACCTTACTCCCTTTTTTATTATAATTTGTAATTACTGGTGTTAATTGGTATCCGCACCTTACACAATAATCTACATTATCTGGATTAGGATATCCACACCTAGGACATACTTTAGTCATATTATACGGCTTACTAAACTACATTTAATAAACTTTGTGCACAAAAACATTTAGAGAATGTTTTCCCTTGAAATAAATAGTTTATTGTAAAATTCTTGAAAAGATAAAAGAGAATTTAACTTTGAATTTTTAAGAAATTAATTCGAAAATAAATTAGTTAGACTCGTAAGGAAAACCTAATCTATTCCTACGAGCACTTTTTCATGGACTTAAACTTAATTTAGATCGATTAACGCCTCCCTTTAAGGAGTAATATTTTTATAGTCTATAACTTTAGAATAGAAACGAACTTAAATGGTTATATATTGTAAAAGGTGCGGATATGCTAATCCAGATAATGTAAATTATTGTCTAAGATGTGGATTTCCCCTTAAGATGGTTAGCCTCCGCCACGAAATCCTACCAGACGTTATTTTATCATAGGACTAGGAGCAGCCTTAGTTACAGTAGGAGGAGGTATAGTACTCTATCTTGATTATTTGCAAGAGAAATTAGCTTTCCCTTCTAGGACTATCATACCCATTACATCGGAAACAACATTGACTAGCCCAATAACTCAGACAACATCCGCTCAGACTTCACCAGCCCCTCCTTTAGTTAGCCATATTATTCCAGTTGTTGCTGTAATACTCAACGCATAATAGGCTCCTTTAGAAACAAATAATTAAGGACCTGAAGGCTCTTACTCTTATTTTTATGTGTTTGTGAAAAACCGTTATTAAGTTAATTGGTATTTTGGGATTGACTACATAACAGCAGTTATGGGAATCTTAGGGAGGTAATACCAAGAAGTCGGTATTAGCGAGAAGTTTTTAATTTTAGACGTCTTCATACTGAAAAGATGTCAAACGGAAAAGGACAAATCGAGTTAGCTAAGGAGAAGTTGGTCAAGGCGGTCAACCAAGTTCTGGGCATAGTGAGAAGGAACGGGAGGAGCAGGAGGGTAGGACTAGCACTAGTCCTCATGACCCTGCTAGGTGGTAGGGCCAGCGTGAGGAACGCGGCTGAGACGTTCGGGTTGGACTACGCAAACCTGCTAGAGGCGTTGGGAGAACTCGAAGACGCGTGGAGGGACTACTTAAAGGTCCTGTCGGGGCTGGTGAAGGGTGAGGTTGTTGTCATCATAGACGACACCGTGGACCACAACGCTCCGGGAAGGACGTGAGCCCCCACGGGAACTACTGGATCTACTGCCACACCCACCGGAGGTTCGAGAGGGTCAAGCTCCTCACGGTCGCCATAGTGGACCTCTCCACGGGCAGGACGTTCATGGTAGGAGCCTTCCCCTACGCCGTGAGGAAGATGTTGGACTTGGGGATGGTCAACGGGTTCAAGACCAAGATCGACTTGGCCAGGGAGATGTTGGACGTGCTCAAGGGGTACTTCCGCGTGTCCAGGGTAGTCTTCGACTCGTGGTACTGGTCAGAGAAGCTCGTGAAGGACAACGTGGTGTCTGAGCTCAAGTCCAACCAAGCTCAGGGTCGAGTCGGCCCGGGGGACCCTCGAGGAGGTGGAGGGACACCTCCGAGTGGGAGACCTACCCCCCGGAGTCTACTACGCCGACCTGACCCTGGGAGACCGAGTGATTACGGTGAAATTGCTAGTCCGGGAATATAAAAATGACTCCGGGACACAAGCTAGGTATCTCTACACGACCGATCTCTCGCTCAGCGAGGAGGAGATCAAGGAGGCATGGAAAATGAGGTGGGAGATCGAGGAGCTCCACAGGGACGTCAAGGCCCTTGGACTGGAGGACTCTTCGTTCTGGAGGAGAGAGAGGCTTCAGGGTTACCTCACGGTCTTCACCATCATGATCAACGTCGTCAGGGAGCTGGTGGGGGCTCTTAACCTGAGGAGCGTGGAGGCGTTCCTCAGGTTCGTTGAACGTTATTTAGGTGGACCGCCGGGGCTGATGAAAATCTTTAAGTTACGTTAAAGTCCCATAACTGCTGTACATAAGTTACTCTATTAGCTAACGCATCATAACTAAATACCAAATTGGAGGTGTAGAGATAGTCCTAATGTATAATAAAGCTAATGTAAAATCTAGATAATAATTTTGTTCTAATAATAATAATTAATTATTAAGTCTACTATTTCTACTTTTTCTTTATTAAATCTTAATTTAATAGTTATAGTAAAGTTAAAGATGATAGGGAACTTGCGGTAATGTATTATCGTAATGTAAGTGTTTCTTAATTTAAGGACTAATGTTACGTTAAGCCAAATGTTTATCTTACGGTCTCTTATCGATTAAGCTTTGGCGTTTCTGCCTAGTTTTTCCCAGATAGTAAATTTATTCGGAATGGTATTTACTCAATACATTTTTCTCATCTGCTATCAAGCTTCTATCAAACGGAATCTGGTTATAATAAGGGTTATAACAGCTTACATCAGTGAACTCCATTAAAATTATATTATTATTGTATATTTTTTACATATTAATTATAATTTGGCTATATATAAACTTACCTATATGATGACTAATTTGGACTCGATACGAAGAAGTAGCTAAAAAAGGCGTTTATTCCTTATCCTCTACATATTTAGTAGAAGGAAGGTAGGAAAATGACCACTTATAAACACTAATTTTGTGTGTCAAAAACGGATTCTAGTCATACCTAAGTATTTATCATGAACTATGTAGTGATAATAAACATTAATTTCCATTGTAATATATTATATCCACGGTTTCACTATGAAGAGAAAGCATATAATACACGAAATTAATTCTCTTGATACTCTTAATTAATACTTTTAATACGATGAAATTCAAGAATTTTTACAAGTGATTCCCTCATTGTACTCGTTGATAGTGTCGTCATTAAGCTACAAATTCTGGGATTAACCTTCTCTCCCATAAGACTAGGGCTATGGAGTACATCATGCTACGAATGCTCCTATTTACTGCCTTCGTTGCCCTCTTGAATCTAATTAGCCTATCCCTTAATGAGGAATGAAAGGACTCGTTCGGGTTAACTGGCGAGACTACCGTGTGGTCTTTCAACCGGAAGTACAAGTTATAATCATCGCTCACCCATCTACCCTCTTCAGGCAAATACTTTTTGACCTCACGGAAAGTACTCTCATCCCTATCCCCCAAAATGAGGTAAACTCCCAGCTTTGTGTACACGTAACAGAGTGTGGACAACAATTTTGTTAATCTAAAATGAATTATTTGAATTGTTTGTGCTTTATTAGGAGAACGTTGATGATAATACTTTTTTAGGGTGAGCACGGGAGGTATTACTTGGAGGTGA